>CAYRBQ010000742.1:0-2213 GCA_964422305.1 uncultured Reyranella sp.
GCGCTTCGGCGGCATGCTGAACGCCTTCAAGTTCGGCGCCCCGCCGCACGGTGGCGCCGCCCCCGGTGTCGACCGCATCGTCATGCTGCTGGCCGACGAGCCCAACATCCGCGAAGTGATCACCTTCCCGATGAACCAGCAGGCGGTCGACCTGATGATGGATGCGCCGACCGAGCTGCCGGCCGAGAAGCTGCGCGAGCTCTACATCGGCTTGCGTCTGCCGCCGGCCCGCAAGGACTAGGGGTGGTGGAATAGCCGCAGATTGACGGAATCAATAAGATTCCGTACAATCAAAGAGTTATAGTCTTTTCATAAAGAAGATTATGAGCTCTTTTCGGCTCCCCGTTTATGCGATCCTTCCCTTGGTTGCGGGCCTCGGCCTGCTCAGCGGGGCGTGCGGCGCGCCGGTGGCGGTGACGGCCGCCAGCTATGCCGCCGATGGCGGCCTGATGGTCGCCTCTGACAAGACCTCGACCGACCATGTCGTTTCCGTCGTCACCAAGCAGGATTGCGCGATGTGGCGGATCTTCCGCGGCCGCAAGATCTGCACCGAGCGTGCCGACGGCAGGGATCCGTACAACACCGACTACACCGAGCCGCAGCGCCAAGTGTCCGAGGACGGCACGCAGTATGCCGCCCCTCTGCGTCCGACCGCGGACGCGCCGGCGGTGAGCTGGGATGCCGCGACCTACAAGACCGCACCGGCGCAGCCGCCGGCCGGCGAAGGTCCGATGACCGCTGCGGTCGAGCCGGCCATCGAACCGGCCCCTGCGCCGCCCACGGCGACGGCGGCCGCCACGCCGGCCAAGCCCAGGAAGGCGAAGACCGCCCAGCGCTCGGCTAAGAAGCCTTCACGAGGTCAGGCGGCGACTGCCCCCTGAGCAGGAAGGCCTCGAGATTGTCGAGCGCCTTGAAGCCCATCGCGTTGCGCGTCTCGACCGTCGCCGAGCCCATGTGCGGCAGCAGGAAAGCATTCTGCAGGTCGTAGTAGCCCTGGTGCATCCGGGGCTCGCCGTCGAACACGTCGAGGCCTGCCGAGGCGAGGTGCCCGCTCTTCAGCGCCGCGATCAGCGCCTCGTCGTCGACCACGCCGCCGCGCGCGGTGTTCACCACGATCGCGCCCTTGGGCAGTTTGGCGATCCGCTCGGCATTGACCCACTTCCGGGTCGCCGGCGTCATCGGCGCATTGATCGACAGGAAGTCGCAATAGGGCAGCATGTCGTCGGGATCGGCGTGAAACACCGCGCCTTTCTCCAGTTCGGGCGGCAGTCGGCTGCGATTGCTGTAGTGGATCTGCATGCGGAAGGCGCGGGCGCGGTCGGCAGTCGCCTGGCCGATGCGGCCCATGCCCAGGATACCGAGTCGCTTGCCGGTGACGTGGGTACCCATGAGCTGCGTCGGCGTCCAGCCGACCCAGTTGTGGGTCCGGAGCATGGTGGTGCCTTCGTGGGCCCGCCGGGCGGCGCCCAGCAGGCAGAGCATGGTGATGTCGGCGGTCGCGTCGGTCAGGACGTCGGGCGTGTTGCTCACGAGGATGCCGCGCTTGGCCGCCGCCGCCACGTCGATGTGCTCGTAGCCGACCGAAAAGGTCGCGATCATGCGGACGGAGGCGGGCAGCGCCGCGATCGTCTCGGCATTCAGGGCGTCGCCGGCGGCGCACATGATGCCGTCGAAGCCGGCCGAAGCCTTCACCAGCCCCGGGCCGTCGTAGAGCTTGTCCTCGGGATTCAACCTGGCGTCGAAGCTGGCGGCCAGGCGTGCCTCGACGTCGGGCGGGAAGTGCCGGGTGGCGATGACCTTGGGTTTGCCTTTGGCCATTGACGATTTCCTCCCTGTGCAGCCCTGACGCAGGCGATCATTCTGGAATTCCCCGCGCATGGATATTACGCTTGGCCGCCCGGCTACAAGGCCTAGCACCCCAAGCCAGTGTCCGTTGACCACCTATAGTTTTCGCCGTCCTCGCGTCCAAACTGCGGTAGCCGTTGCCGCCGTCGGCGTTCTCCTGTTGCTGGGCCTGTGGATAAGGGGAGCCGGAGCGCAGCAGGCGGCGGATTCGCCGCTGGTTCCGCATCGCGCCACCTACGACATGAAGCTCTCGGTGGCGCGCCCCAACAGCGGCATCGTCGAGGTCAATGGCCGCATGGTGCTCGAGACCGTCGAGGCCTGCGAGGGCTGGGAGGTCAAGCAGCGCATCAAGCTCAAGTTCCTGCGCA
>CAYRBQ010000743.1:0-2203 GCA_964422305.1 uncultured Reyranella sp.
GATCGTAGAACATCGAGATCTCGCCGCCCTCGTAGACGCCGGTGTCGACGCGCACACCGGGCCCAGCCGGCGGCTCGCGATATTTTATCAGGCGGCCGGTCGACGGCAGAAAGTTGCGGAACGGATCCTCTGCATAGAGCCGCGCCTCGACCGCCCAGCCCTCGAGCTTCAGCTCCTCCTGGGTGAGCGGCAGCTTCTCGCCGGCGGCAACCCGGATCATCAGCTCCACGAGATCGAGGCCGGTGATCAGCTCGGTCACCGGATGCTCGACCTGCAGGCGCGTGTTCATCTCGAGGAAGTAGAATTTGCGATTCTTGTCGACGATGAACTCGACCGTGCCGGCGCTCTTGTATTGCACCGCCTTGGCGAGCGCGACCGCCTCCTCGCCCATTGCCTTGCGCGTCGCCGCATCGAGGAACGGGCTCGGCGCCTCCTCGATCACCTTCTGATGGCGACGCTGGATCGAGCACTCGCGCTCCCACAGGTAGCAGCAATTGCCGTGGCCGTCGGCGATGAGCTGGATCTCGATATGGCGCGGCTCCTCGATGTACTTCTCGATGAAGACGCGATCGTCGGCGAACGAGGCCTTGGCCTCGTTGGTGGCCGACACGAAGCCTTCCTTGGTCTCGGCGTCGCTGTAGGAGATGCGCATGCCCTTGCCGCCGCCGCCGGCCGAGGCCTTGATCATCACCGGATAGCCGATCTTCTGCGCGATCTTCACGGCCGCGTCGGCATTGGGGATCGCCGCGAGATGGCCCGGCACCGTGCTGACACCCGCCTTCTGCGCGAGCTTCTTGGATTCGATCTTGTCGCCCATGGCGTAGATCGCGTGCGCGTCGGGACCGATGAAGGCGATCTTGGCCTTGGCCAGCGCCTTCTGGAACGCTTCCTTCTCGGAGAGGAAACCATAGCCCGGATGCACCGCCTGGGCGCCGGTCTTCTTGCAAGCGTCCACGATCTTGTCGATCAGCAGGTAGGACTGCGCGGAGGGTGGCGGGCCGATCAGCACGGCCTCGTCGGCCTCGCGCACGTGCAGCGCGTCGGCGTCGGCCTCGGAATAGACGGCGACCGTCTTGATGCCCAGCCGCTTGCAGGAGCGGATCACGCGACAGGCGATCTCGCCGCGGTTGGCGATCAGGATCTTGTCGAACAGCGGCTTCGGCCCCGCCTCGACCTTCTTCGCAGGCTTCTTCGCGGCCTTGGCGACCTTCTTCTTGGCGGCCATGCTCAGGATCCTTCTTTCTTGCGTTCGAACATGCCCATCGCCCACGCCGTGTGCGCGGCGATCAGGGGCATCCAGGCGATGAGCACCCACAGCCACCACGGATAGCGGCTGCTGAAGAGTGCGTTGACGGCGATCAGGACGAGCAGCATCAGCAGGCCGACGATCACGTGCTTGCGCACGATCTGGCCTCTCCTCACCCGCTCCTCCGGCGTCAGGCTCACGGCTTCGTCCTCTAGAGCGGCACGTTGCCGTGCTTGCGCCACGGATTCTCGAGCTTCTTGGTCTCGAGCGTGGCCAGCGCCTTGCAGATCCGCCGGCGCGTACCGTGCGGCATGATCACGTCGTCGATGAAGCCGCGGTTGGCGGCAACGAACGGGTTGGCGAACTTCTCGCGGTATTCCTCGGTGCGCGCCGCGATCTTCTTGGCGTCGCCGATGTCGGAGCGAAAGATGATCTCGACGGCGCCCTTGGCGCCCATCACCGCGATCTCGGCACCCGGCCAGGCATAGTTCATGTCGCCGCGCAGGTGCTTGGACGCCATGACGTCGTAGGCGCCGCCATAGGCCTTGCGCGTGATCACCGTCACCTTGGGCACCGTCGCCTCGGCGTAGGCGAAAAGCAGCTTGGCGCCGTGCTTGATGATGCCGCCGTATTCCTGCGCGGTGCCGGGCAGGAAGCCGGGCACGTCGACGAAGGTCACGATCGGGATGTTGAAGGCGTCGCAGAAGCGCACGAAGCGCGCCGCCTTCTTGGACGAGTCGATGTCGAGGCAGCCCGCGAGCACCATCGGCTGGTTGGCGACGATGCCGATCGGCGCGCCCTCGATGCGGCCGAAGCCGACGACGATGTTGCGCGCGTAGTCGGGCGACAGCTCGAAGAAATCGCCGTCGTCCACGACCTTCAGAATCACCTCCTTCATGTCGTAGGGCTTCGCGGCATCGGCGGGGATGAGCGTGTCGAGGCCGGGCTCGATCCGGT
>CAYRBQ010000744.1:0-2201 GCA_964422305.1 uncultured Reyranella sp.
TTCGGCACGGCCAAGAAGGCGACCCGTCGCACCAGCGGGCCGGAGGCCTGGCTGGACGCGGTCGAGCGCGACGGCCACGGCACGGCGGAGACGTCACTGATCGAAGGACGGGATCTGGTGGACGAGGCATTGATGATGGGGTTGCGACTGGCCGACGGCATAGACCGCGCCGTCTTCGCATCCATTACCGGTGTCGATCCGGTCGACGCGCTGGGCGCGGCCCGGCTGGCGCCGCTGGTCGAAGCAGGCTTTCTCGACGTCGACGCAGGACGATTGGGCGCGACGCCGGGCGGGCGGCAGCGTCTCAACGCGCTGTTGGAGCGCCTCGTCGCATGAGACGGCTGCTCGCCTTGTGCTCGCTGCTGGCGCTCGCGGTTCCCGCGGCCGCACAACAGCCGCAGCAACAGCAGAAGCCGCCGGCCAAGCCGGCCGTCACCAAGCCCGGCCAGGCTGCCGCCAAACCCGGGCCGAAATCGCCTTTCACGCCGCCCGCCTTCAAGATCACGGTCGCCACCGAGGCTGCCTATCCACCGTTCAACTATCTCGACCGCAAAGGCATGCCGGCGGGATTCGAGATGGAGCTGGCGCAGGAGGCCTGCCAGCGCATCAAGGCGGAGTGCGAGTTCATCGCGCTGAAGTGGGACGAGCTGATCCCGGGCCTGCTCGACAAGAAGTTCGATGTCATCATGTCGTCGATGGAAGTCACGCGCGAGCGGCGGCAGCGCATGGGCCTGTCGCGCCGCTACTATCTGTCGCCCGGCGCCTTCATCGCCGCCAAGGGTGCGCCGTTCGACGGACCGCCCTCGCTCCTGCGCAACAAGCGCATCGGCATCCAGAAGGACTCCATGCACGCCGACTGGGCCGACAAGAGCTTCCGGCGGTCCGCCCAGCTCAAGCGGTTCGGCACCCTGCAGGAGGCGCTTCAGGCGCTGGCGAGAGACGAGATCGACGCGGTGTTCGGCGACAAGGCGCAGCTCTGGCTGTGGAGCCAGAAGCCCGAAGGCAAGTGCTGCGAGCTGGTCGGCCAGGACATCAAGGACACGCAGACGCTCGGCGTCGGTGTCGCCGCCGGCCTGCGCAAGGAGGACGCCAAGCTGCGCGACGCCATGAACAAGGCGTTCGGCGACATGATGAGCGACGGCACCTACAAGAAGATCAACGAGAAGTACTTCCCGTTCGCGCTGAACTAGGCGGCTGTCGCCGAGTAGGTCTCGAAAGCGTCCTCGACCAGGCTGACATGGTGCAGCATTGAAGCGTGGGCGCCGGCCGCGTCGCCCGAGACGATCGCCCGAACCACGGCGTCGTGCTCCTTGTTGGAGCGCACCAGGCGCCCCTCGATCTGGAACTGCGCGCGACGGAAGGGGCCGACTCGCCGCCGCAAGGCGAGCGCATACTCTGCGAGCGGTGCGTTGTGGGCGCCGGCATAGATCGCCGAATGAAAGGCGACATTGGCGTCGGAATAGGCCTCGACCTCGCCCGCGGATGCCAATGCCATCATCTTCTCGTGTCGGGCCTGCAGGCGCCGGCGCTCGATCGGCGTCATGCTCATCGCGGCAAGCCGCGCGCACGTGGCCTCCATTTCCGCCATCGCCACGAACAGGCTCTCGAGCTGCTCGGGCGTCACCTTGGTCACGATCGCGCCCTTGCGTGGACGCATCTCGATCAGCCCGCTCATGGTGAGCTGGCGCAGTGCCTCACGGACCGGCGTACGGGAGACACCGTGCTGCTCGGCGAGCCGCATCTCGTCCAGGCGCTCGCCGGGCGGGAGGGTGCCGCTCAGGATGCCGTCGGCGATCGCCTCGGCGAGCGTTTCCGCGAGGGTGGGTTTGTCAGTGCTCACGCCCTCCTTGCATACAATTTGAATGCCAAATCGACCTTCTGCACTACGGATGCCCAAAACGAATGCAATCGAGCCAAATTGCATACAATTTCTGCTGGCCCTTGGCCTCAGGCACCCGGATAGGGCCCGTTTTATCGGGATTTCGGCCCTCGCAGGCGCTGGCATATCGCTTGCTGGCCCTGTCTTGCCGGCACAGGCAGACGAAACCTTCGAGGGGGCACCATGTTCGACAAGTTCACCATCGGCCGACGGGCCTTGCTGGGCGCCGCCGCAGGCACCGCCGCGTTCGGCCTCTCGGGCACAGCCCAGGCGCAGAAGCCGCTGGTCGTCGGCTTCATCTATGTCGGCCCGCGCGACGACT
>CAYRBQ010000745.1:0-2201 GCA_964422305.1 uncultured Reyranella sp.
GCCGTCGACGGCGGTGTAGGCGCCGTCACCCTCGACGATGAAGCGCAGTGCCGACTGGCTGTGGCGATGGCTGGGCGCCACCTCGCCCGGCAGGATGAGCTGCAGACCGGCATAGAGCGTCGGCGTGATGCAGGCGCTGCCCGGCATCGCCGGGTTCTCCAGGATCAGTACGCGCCGCACCGCCTCCTTGGCGGTGATCAAGGTGCCGGACTCCATCAGGAAGGGCCGCACCTTGTCGTAGTCCCAGCTCGCGGGCTGGTACTTCGGCGCCGGGCTCGGCGGCACGAGCTGGTGCAACGACTCCCAGAGCGGCGCCATCGAGAGCCCGCCGATGCGTTCGTAGAAATCGCGGCGCGCGTTGTTGCGGGTCGCCGGTGCGGACACGGATCTACTCCGCCGCCCGGAGCATCGGCGCCGAGCGCGCGGCCATGCGGCTGCGGCAGGCGGCAGCGAAGGCGTCGAACAGCTTCATCGAGACCGGATTGTCGAGCGCCTTGTATTCGGGGTGCCACTGCAGCGCGAGGGTGAAGGCCGTGGCGTCGGGCACGCTCAGAGCCTCGACCTGGCCGTCCTCGCAGCAGGTGGCTTCGAGCCTGGCACGCGGCGCCAGCACGTCGACGCCCTGCGCATGCAGCGAGTTCACCTTCACGCGACGCTCGCCCAGCAGGCGATGCAGCATGCCGCCTTCGACGACGTCGATGTCGTGGGTCGGCGCGTAGTTCACGTCCATGTCGGGCGACTTGGGCGAGCGATGGTCGCGGCGGCCGTCGACCTCGTGCACGTGCTGGTGCAGCGAGCCGCCCAGCGCCACGTTCACTTCCTGCAGGCCGCGGCAGATCGCGAACAGCGGCACGCCCCGCGCGATCGTGTGCCGGATCAGCGGCAGGGTGGTGGCGTCACGTGCGGAATCGTGCAGCGTGCCCTCGCGGCTTTCCTTGCCGTAGTGATGCGGCTCCACGTTGGACGGGCTGCCGGTCAGCAGCACGCCGTCGAGACTATCGAGCAGACGGTCGATCGCCTCGAGAAAGCCCGCCTCGTCGCCGAACTCCGGGCCGATCGCAGGGATCAGGACGGGCATGCCACCCACGGCGCGGATCGCCGCCTGGACGTATTTCTCGCCGACCGTGTGATGCCAGCCGCCGCGGCCATTCTCCTTGAGGCAGGCGGAAACTCCAATCAGCGGGCGCGGGGCAGAGCGGGGCATGGTCTATCGAAGCGTGCAAATACCGGGGTTTTCATCATCGCCGCTGGCCGCCTGATTGGCAATTGCCCGCCCCCCGATCCTGCCCGCAGCTTGTGCAGTGCAGCCCTGCATGGTACCGCCGCGCCGCAGCAAATAGTGGAAAGAATGCCATGACGACCACCCCTCCGCCGTCTTCCCCGCCGCCCGGCGCCCCCGCGCAGGGCCAGCAGCCGCAGCAGGGTCCGGCCGCGCCGCTCACCATGCACGGCCAGTACATCAAGGATTTCAGCTTCGAGAACCCGCGCGCGCCGCAGAGCCTGATCGAGCAGACGCAGCCGCAGCTCACGCTGAACGTCCAGGTCGCCAACCGGCAGTTCGACGCCAAGACCTTCGAGGTGTCGCTCACCATCGAGGCCTCGGCGCAGACGCCGAAGCAGGAACCGCTGTTCATGCTCGAGCTGGTCTATGCCGGCACCGTGACGCTGGGCGACCTGCCCCAGGATGCCTACGGCCCGATGCTGTTCATCGAGACGCCGCGCCTGCTCTTTCCCTTCGCCCGCTCGATCGTCGCCAACGCCACGCGCGAGGCGGGCTTCCCGCCGCTCAACATCGCGCCGGTCGACTTCGTGGCGCTCTATCGCCAGCAGCTCGAGGCCAACGGCGGCACCATCCCGGGCATCGCCGGCGGCCCCGTCGGCCACGCCTGACCCCCTCCGTCGGCATATGATGCCGACACTCCCCCGCAGACGGGGGAGGAGAAAGACTTTCCTTCCCCCGTCTGCGGGGGAAGGTGGCGCGCAGCGCCGGAAGGGGGCGTCAACCCTCCTTCAGCCAGATCGGATCGCTGACCTTCTTCAGGAATTCGGCATGCGCGGCGAGCTCTTCGGCGCTCGCCGCATGCGGCCTGGCCGGGCGGACCGGCCGCTTGGTCGCCAGGAAGCCCGCGAGGCCCGACGCCGCCATCTCGGGCGCGAGACCCAGATCGCGCTGCCGTCCGCCGCTCAGCTCGAGATAGACC
>CAYRBQ010000746.1:0-2199 GCA_964422305.1 uncultured Reyranella sp.
CCGAAGCTCGCCGACGTGCCCTATCCGGTCCAGATGGAACCCTCGCTGGTCGTCGAGTACTACAGCCGCTAAGCGGTATCCGACCCGCCGCCTTCGACGAGAAACCCGCCCTTCGTGGCGGGTTTCTTGCTTCGGGACCATGTGCCCGGGGCCGGTTCCGGCTGTCCGAAAAGACGTCGGAGCCCTATAATGCCGATGGGTGTTGGGGCTGGAGTCGAACGAAATGCGAATGGTCCGAGTGGCTGTCCTCGCGGCGATCGTGGTCGTGATCGGCGGGGCGGGCTATCTCTACCGCGGCGAGATCGCCCGCCAACTGGGCATAAACACGTCGGCCAAGGCCGCCGAACAGGCCCAGGGCAGCCCCGCGGCCCAGGCCCAGCCGCAGGGGCGGCGTGGACGCCTCAATCCCGGCGGTGCGGTCCCCGTGGTGGTCGCCGCCGTCGAGCGCAAGGCGATGCCGGTCGTCGTCGACGCGGTCGGCACGGTCCAGGCGATCGCCTCGATCCAGATCAAGCCGCGCATCGACAGCCAGATCATGAAGGTCAATGTCGAGGAAGGCGCCCTCGTGAAGGAGGGCGATATTCTCTTCGAGCTCGACTCGCGCACCTTGCGCGCCCAGCTCGGCCAGATCGAGGCGCAGATCCGCAAGGATCAGGCGCAGCTCGTGCAGAGCAAGCGCGACCATCAGCGCTTCGAGGAGCTGCTCGCCAAGAACGCCGGCACCCAGGTCGCGCGCGACAACGCCATCACCGCGGTGAAGGCGGCCGAGGCGCAGCTCGAGGCCGACGAGGCGACCAAGGCGAGCGTGCTCGCCTCGCTGAGCTACACCGAGATCCGCGCGCCGGTGTCGGGCCGTATCGGCTCGATCGCCAGCAAGGCCGGCGCCATCGTCCGTATCGGCGACAACTCGGCGACCAGCACACTGGCCACCATCAACCAGGTCGATCCGATCTACGTGAGCTTCGCCATCCCGCAGGTCATCCTGCCCGACCTGCGCGCTGCGATGGCCAAGGGACCGGTCAAGGTCACGGCGATCGTCGACGAGTCCAAGAAGCAGGCCGGCGCCATGGCCTTCATCGAGAACACGGTCGATCCCAACACCGGCACCGTCACGGCCAAGGCGCGCATCGCCAACGCCAGCGAGCTCCTGTGGCCCGGCCAGTTCGTCAAGGTCGAGATCGTGCTCGGCATCGAGCCCGACGCCATCGTGGTGCCGGCGCCCGCCGTGCAGCTCGGCTCACAGGGCCCGTACGTCTTCGTGATCAAGGACGGCACGGCGGAACTGCGCCAGGTCACCGTCAAGCGAACGCAGGACGGCCAGGCCGTGATCGGCAGGGGCTTGGAGGGCGGTGAGCAGGTCGTCGTCGACGGCCAGCTTCGGCTGGTCAACGGCGCTTCGGTGACGATCCGGCCGCCGACGGCGTCGCCGGCGTCGCCGGCTGCGGCGACACCGCCGCGCGGCTAGGGAAGCGTTCGACCGGAGGCGGGACGTGAATATCTCGGAACTCTGCATCCGCCGTCCGGTGATGACCATCCTGGTGATGGCGTCGTTCGTCCTGGGCGGCATCTTCGCCTACAAGCAGCTCCCCGTCGCGGCCGTGCCGCGCGTCGACTTCCCGACCATCCAGGTCACCGCGCAGCTTCCCGGCGCCAGCCCGGAGACGATGGCGGCCTCGGTGGCCTCCATCCTCGAGCGCCAGTTCTCGACCATCGCCGGCGTCTCGACGATGACCTCGACGTCCTCGCTGGGCAACACCTCGATCGTCCTGCAGTTCGACCTCAACCGGAACATCGACGGTGCCGCGCTCGACGTGCAGTCGGCGATCTCCTCGGCGATGCGCCGGCTGCCGCCCGAGATGACGACGCCGCCCTCCTTCCGCAAGGTCAATCCGGCGGATTGGGCGGTGATGTTCCTGGCGCTGCGGTCCTCGCAGGCCCGGCTCTCCGACGTCGACGGTTTCGTCAACCGTTCGATCATGCCGCGCGTCTCGACCCTGCCGGGCGTCGCGCAGGTGCTGATCTTCGGCTCGCAGAAATTCGCCGTCCGCGTCCGCGCCGACCTCGACCAGCTCGCCGTGCGCGGCCTGACGCTGCAGGAGCTGCAGAACGCCGTCGTCAACGCCAACTCGAGCAAGCCGGTCGGCTCGATCGCCGACCAGCGGCAGAACGCGATTCTCGAGGCGACGGGGCCGATCAACA
>CAYRBQ010000747.1:0-2196 GCA_964422305.1 uncultured Reyranella sp.
GTGCCTTCCTCGTTGGGCACCAGGGTACTCTCGATCCCGTGCTCGCCGAGATAGCCCTGGATGTACTTGATGAGGTCGAGGTTGGAGTTGCGCGAGGTGGTGTCGAAGGCCACCAGGCGCTGCAGCATATCGATGGAAGGGGAACTCATGGGCGGCACCGTCGCACGCTTCAGGCCAGCTCGCCAAGAGCCTGAAAATACTTGCGAAATTGCGCTCTCGTTTGACACCCGGTGAAGCCGCCGCTAGAACCGCCGCGCATCCGTCGTGGTTAGGGTCGCCGGGGTCTTGAACGGTCCGCGGAGGGGTGGCCGAGTGGCCGAAGGCGGCGGTTTGCTAAACCGTTATACGGGGATAACCCGTATCGTGGGTTCGAATCCCATCCCCTCCGCCATTTATGTGCGCCACACTCGGGCGCCGCTGACGAACGACGACGGGAGCTTGGCTTGGGGATGCGGGTTGCGTTGCTGTTGCTTCCGTTGCTGCTTGCAGCCTGCGAGCAGGCGAGCGCCTGGAAGGCCGGCGGCTGGACGGACCCAGGCCTGATGCACAAGATCAACCGGGCGTACGAGGCGCGCGACACCTGCCTGGAGCGGCATGTCGTGCCTGCCGACGCCAACAATTCCAGCGCCCAGGCGATTGCCGCTGCAGCGGCGTTGTCCTGCCAGTCGGAAACCAACGCGCTGATCGCGGTCAGCAACCCCTACGGCGACCCGCGCGTGACCGCTGCCATCATGCGCGACTCCGACTTCCGGGCCCTACGGTTCGTGCTGAAGGCGCGCGGGCAATAGGGCTCAGGCGCGCCGCCAGAATGGCGCACGCTTCTTCACCGGATCAAGCAGCGACCAGTCGCCCTGTTCCACGATGTGGCCCTTGGGGAAGGGAGAGCGCGGTTCCTGGCCGAGCGAGCGCATGACCCGATCGTCTCGGTAGTAACAGAGCAGGACGACGCGGTTCAGCGCGAACAGCGCCGCATCGCCCTCGGCCTTGAAGGCCGTCGCCACCTCGCGCCGGCGCGTTGCGTCGAGAGCCGCGAAGCTGCCGCCACTCAGGCCGGCCAGACGGCGGAGTGAGGTCCGAGTGTCGTCGGTGTCGCGCTCGAGGCTCTTCACGATGTCGGCGAAGATCGCCTCGTCATCGGCTCCGGGCACGTCATAGGCCGCGCTTGCCGGGATCATCTCGGCGACCAGTGCCTTGAGGTCGTGCAGCTCGGCGCGGGTGAGGGTGGCGGTCGTCATTCGAACAGGGTCCCTTCGCCGAGCCGTGTCTTGATAGAGTGGGCGATGTAGAGCGCCAGCGCCTGGATGGTCGAGGTCGGGTTCACGCCGCCCGAGGTCACCCAGATGCTGCCGTCGACGATGAACAGGTTTTTCACATCGTGGCTGCGGCCCCATTCGTTGACTACGGAGCGCTCCGGATCGGTCCCCATGCGCGCCGTGCCCATGAGGTGCCAGCCGCCGTTCAAGATCGGTGCCTCGACGCCGATGTTCGTGGCGCCGGCCGCGGCCAGGATCTCCTTCGAGCGCGCGACGCCATGCTCCATCATCTTCCGCGTGTTCTCACCCATCGTGTAGTCGATGCGCGGGGCGGGGATGCCGTTGCTGTCCTTGATGTCTGGGTCGAGCGTCACCCGGTTGTGCTCCTCCGGCAGGTCCTCGGTGATGGTCGACATGCCGAGGCGCCGGTTGAGCAGGCCGCGGTAGACCCTGTGATGGTCCTCGCCCCAAGGCAGACGGCCGGCCAGCGTGCTGGTGATCGCCTCGACGATGGAGCCGGTGCCGCGATGGAGCTGTAGGGTGTAGCCGCGCACGAAACCGCGGCTCCTGTCGGTCTCGTAGAACTCCTGGCTCCAGAGGTTGAGCGGCGGGCCGCGGTTGCCGTCGAGCGGCTCGTCGACATAGCCGTAGGTCAGCGCGAATGGGTGGAACATCAGGTTCTTGCCGACCAGCCCGCTCGAGTTGGCGATGCCGTCGGGGAACTTCGCCGACGTCGAGTTGAGCAAGAGGCGTGGTGTGCCGACTCCGTTGCAGGCCACGATCACCATCTCGGCCGGCTGGAAATGCTCCTTGCCCTCGGCATCGTAGTAGATCGCGCCGGTGGCCATGCCGTTCGGACCGACCGTGATTTCACGCACACGGGCGCGGGTGCGCAGCTCGACGCCGGCGCGGATCGCCGCCGGCCAGTAGGTGATGTCGGTGC
>CAYRBQ010000748.1:0-2190 GCA_964422305.1 uncultured Reyranella sp.
GATGTCGGGCTTCAGCGCGTAGTAGCCGAGCTCGAAGCGGACCTGGTCGTTGCCCTTGCCGGTCGCGCCATGACAGACGGCGTCGGCGCCGACTTCGCGGGCGATCTCGATCTGGCGCTTGGCGATCAGGGGCCGCGCGATCGAGGTGCCGAGCAGGTACTGGCCCTCGTAGAGCGCGTTGGCGCGGAACATCGGGAACACGAAGTCCTTCACGAACTCCTCACGGACGTCGTCCATGAAGATGTTCTCGGGCTTGATGCCCAGCAGCTCGGCCTTCTTGCGCGCCGGCCCCAGCTCCTCGCCCTGGCCCAGGTCGGCGGTGAAGGTCACGACCTCGCAGCCATAGGTCGTCTGCAGCCACTTCAGGATCACCGAGGTGTCGAGACCGCCGGAATAGGCCAGGACGACCTTCTTGATGTCGCCCTTCTTGTAGGGCCCGGTATAACTAATGCTCATGGCTGCCTCGGCGGCTTTGGAAACGCGCGGGACTATAACCACCGCCCCTGCCGCGGCAAGCGCGCTATAATGGCCCGCAGGACCATGGTTTCTGCCCTAGATCGGCTCACCTATGCCGCGCGCCAGACCGCGCGGGTCGCCTGGTATGCCGGCCACTACGCGGCCGGCCGCCGGCTCCTGAAGCCCATGCCCAAGCCCGGTTTCGCGATCGGCCCGACGCCGACGAGGCCTGAGATGACCGCCGACATGCGCGCCCTTTTCGAGCGCGAATGGGCCGACATCGCCGCCGGCCTCTTCCCCGCGCCGCGCGCCCTGGGGCCGGAGCCCGCCGAATTCCTGCGCCGGTCCCTCCTCTACTTCCGCGACCTGCCGCAGGTCGACGCCAGGCGCCACGGCAAGGCCGACGAGGAGCTGCCGCCCGGCAACCAGGCCGACGGACTGCCCGACTACTACCGGCAGAACTTCCACTTCCAGAGCGACGGCTGGCTCTCCGACCATTCCGCCAAGCTCTACGACACGCAGGTCGAGGTACTGTTCACCGGGGCCGCCGATGCGATGCGCCGGCGCGCGCTGAAGCCGATCGCGGCGTGGATGCAGGGCCGCTCCCAGCGGTCCTTGCGCGGCCTCGATGTCGGCTGCGGCACGGGACGGCTCCTCGCCTTCCTGCACGAGGCCTGGCCGGGGCTCCGGCTCACCGGCCTCGACTTGAGCGCGCCCTATCTCGAGGAAGCGCGCCGCCTGATCGGCCGCACCGCCAGGGTGAAGCTCGCCGAAGGTGGGGCGGAGAAATTGCCATTCGACGATGCGAGCCTCGACCTCGTCGTCTCCTCGTTCCTGCTGCACGAGCTGCCGGCCGAGGTGCGCGCCCAGGCGCTCGCGGAGATGGCACGGGTCGTGAAGCCGGACGGCCTCGTGGTGATCGTCGACTCGATGCAGAAGGGCGATCATCCGGGCTGGGACGGGCTGCTCGATCTCTTCCCGCATTATTTCCACGAGCCCTACTACGCCGACTACGTCGCGGGCTCGCTGGATTCGTGGGCAAGTGATGCCGGCCTCGCTTTGGTGTCGAACGAGCGCGCCTTCCTGTCGAAGGCCGCGGCGTTCACGAAGTAACTAGAGGAGGGCCTTCTCGCGGCGGCCGCGCACGCTCTCGCTCTTGAGCTGGCCGCAGGCGGCGTGGATGTCGCGGCCGCGTGGCGTGCGGACGGGGGCGCTGAGGCCGCCATCGTTCACGATTTCGGCGAAGCGGTGGATGCGGTTGTTGGAGCTGCACTCGTAGGGCGCGCCGGGCCAGGGGTTGAACGGGATCAGGTTCACCTTGGCATGGATCGGCTTCAGGATACGCACCAGCTCGCGGGCGTCGGCGTCGCTGTCGTTGATGCCCTTCAGCATCGCGTACTCGAAGGTGATGCGCCGGCTGTTGCGTGCGCCGGGATAATCGGCGCAGGCACGGAGCAGTTCGGCGATGGGCCACTTCTTGTTTATGGGCACCAGCGTGTCCCGCACGTCGTCGCTCACCGCATGCAGCGAGACCGCGAGGTTGACGTCGAGCGCCTCGCCGACCTTGGGCATCATCGGCACGACGCCCGAGGTCGAAAGGGTGATGCGGCGGCGGCTGAGCGCGATGCCCTGGTCGTCCATGACGATCTTGAGGGCCGCGACCACGTTGTCGAAATTGTAGAGCGGCTCGCCCATGCCCATCATGACGATGTTGGAGAGCATGCGCGTGGCGTC
>CAYRBQ010000749.1:0-2188 GCA_964422305.1 uncultured Reyranella sp.
CGTCGGCGACGATCCGGAAAAGGCGTTGAAGCGCTACGAGGAGCGGCGCCAGCCGCCGACGGCGCGCATCGTCGAGAGCAACCGCAGGAAGGGCATCGACGTGATGCTCGACATCGTCGAGGAGCGGGCGCCGCAGGGCTTCACGAACCTCGACAGCGTGCTGCCGCCGGAGGAACTCGAGAAGATCGTCGGCGACTACAAGAAGCTGGTGACCCAGGATCGCGAGACGCTGCTCAAGCTAGCGGCCACAAAATGAAACCGGCCCCTTGCGGGACCGGCTGTGGCAGCGGTTTAAACCAGCCATTACATCGCTGGCCGCCACCGAGGGAGACTATGCCATCGGGCGATGACGGAATTATGGCGATGAATGCGCCCTCCTCTCCCGTCTGCGGGCAGGGCTCTCGCGTTCGGCCTTTTCTGCCCCCGCGAAGCGGGGGAAGTGCCGCGTCTTACGCGGCGAAGGAGGTCAGAAGCATCGACAAGCACTCGCTTGCGGCCTGCCCCCTCCGGCGCTTCGCGCCACCTCCCCCGAAACGCGGGAAGAGAAAAGACCATGTACGATTGCTCCCCTTGGCGGCCTCCGCCAAGGGGAAGAAAAGCACGATTCCGACGCCATGAGCCTCGGTCGCGCCATCGCCACGGTCGGCGGCTTCACCCTGCTCAGCCGCATCGTGGGCTTCGTGCGCGACATCGTGCTGTCGGCGGTGCTCGGGTCGGGTGCGGTCGCCGACGCCTTCATCGTGGCCTTCAAGCTGCCCAACCTGTTCCGCCGGCTGTTCGCCGAGGGCGCCTTCTCGGCGGCCTTCGTGCCGCTGTTCGCGCGCGAGCTGCTGGGCAACGGCCGCGACCAGGCGCTGGCCTTCGCGCGCCAGGCGCAGGCCGCGCTTCTCGTGGTGCTGATCCCCTTCACCCTGCTGCTGATCCCCGGCATGCCCTGGGTCGTCTCGATCATGGCGCCGGGCCTGCGCGACGATGCGTCGACCTTCGCGCTCGCCGTCGAGTTCGGCCGCATCACCTTCCCCTACCTGCTCTTCATCTCACTGGCGTCGCTCTACGGCGGCGTGCTGAACGCCGTCGACCGCTTCGCGCACGTGGCCGCCACGCCGGTCCTGCTGAACGTTGCGCTGATCGGCGCGGTGCTGGGGCTGACACCGTTCCTGCCCAACGCCGGCTACGCCGCCTCGATCGGCGTCGCGGTCGCGGGCCTGCTGCAGTGGCTGTGGTTGCTGCTCGCCTGCCGGCGCGAGGGCGTGGTGATGACCCTGGTGCGGCCGCGCTGGACCGAGCGGGTGGCGCGGCTGGTCAAGCTCGCCACGCCGGTCGCGATCGGCGGCGGCGTGCAGCAGATCAGCGTCGTGCTCGACGTGATCTGGGCCTCGCTGCTGCCGGTGGGCACCATCTCCGCGCTCTACTACGCCGACCGCATCGCCCAGCTCCCGCTCGGCGTCGTGGGCATCGCCGTCGGCACCGCCCTGCTGCCGCTCTTGGCGCGCGAGCTGCGTGCGGGCAACGGCGAGGCGGCGATGGTCAACCAGAACCGCGCCATCGAGTTCGGCCTGCTGTTCAGCCTGCCGGCCGCCGTGGCGCTGTGGCTGCTGGCCGATCCGATCATCCGCGTGCTGTTCGAGCGCGGGCAGTTCACCGCCGAGGACACATGGCGCACCGCGGGGGCGCTGGCGGCCTTCGCCGTCGGCCTGCCGGCCTTCGTGGCCGTGAAGGCGCTGGCGCCCGGTTTCTTCGCGCGGGAAGACACGCGCACGCCGCTCTACATCGCCATCGCGGCGATCGCCGCAAACGTCGCCCTGAACGTCTGGTTCCTGTTCGGCACGACGCTCGCCCACGTCGGCATCGCGCTCGCCTCCTCGCTGTCGGGCTGGCTGAACGCCGCGCTGCTGGCGGCGATGCTGTACCGGCGCCGGCAATGGATCGCCGACGCGCGGTTGGTCTCGCGCGGCCTGCGTGTCGTCGGCGCGACGGCGGGCATGGGCGTGGCGCTGTGGTTCGGCCTGAAGTGGCTTGCGCTGCCGCTCTCCCAGGCCAATGTCGCGGGCGCCGTCGCACTGGCCGGCATTTGCCTCCTGGGTGTCGCGGCCTATGCCCTGCTGGGCGCCGCACTGGGCATCGTGAAGCTCTCGGAGCTGCGCTATGTGATGCGCCGGCAGCCGGGGCTCAGGTCAGACGACCCAGG
>CAYRBQ010000750.1:0-2185 GCA_964422305.1 uncultured Reyranella sp.
GCGCATTGACCACGGAGACGCCGACCCCGTGCAGGCCGCCCGAGACCTTGTAGGAGTTCTGGTCGAACTTTCCGCCGGCATGGAGCTGCGTGAAGATCACGTTGGCGGCAGAGATGCCCTCTTCCTTGTGGATGTCGGTCGGCACGCCGCGGCCGTTGTCGCGCACCGTGGCCGAGCCGTCGCCGTGCAGGACGACCTCGACACGGTCGCAGTAGCCGGCCAGCGCCTCGTCGATCGCGTTGTCGACGATCTCGTAGACCATGTGGTGCAGGCCGGTGCCGTCGTCGGTGTCGCCGATGTACATGCCCGGCCGCTTGCGCACGGCCTCGAGCCCGCGCAGCACCTTGATGGAATCCGCGCCGTATTCCTCGGCGCCCGGCGTGAAATCAGTGTCGCTCATGGTCTTGTTCTTCCCGAAAGGGGTTCAGATCGCCGCGATCGACCCGTCGGTCACGCGCAGGATCTGCGCGCGGCCGAGGAGCGGCTTGAAGAGTTCGGCATCGGTGCCCGTCATCCAGCTCTGGACGCCGAGCGCCACCACTTCGTCGAACAGCGCCACCCGACGTTCCTGATCGAGATGGGCCGCGATTTCGTCGAGCAGCAGCAACGGCGGCCGACCGCGCGACAGCGCCACCAGCCGGGCATGAGCGAGCGCGATGGAAACCAGCACGGCCTTCTGCTGCCCCGTCGAGCCCTCGGCGGCCGGCAGGTCGAGGTCGAGATGGCGGACGCCGAGGTCGCTACGATGCGGCCCACAGGATGTGGTGCCGGCCTCGGCGTCGCGCAAGCGGGCGGCGGCCAGTTCGCCGCGCAGCCTGTCCTCGGCGTCGATGGCGGCCATGCCGGCCACCCAGCCGTCGACCTCGCCCGTCATGGCGAGCGCGGCGCGCGGGAAGGGGCCGACGCCCAGCCGCGCGGCGGCGTCGAGCCGCTGCACCGTGTCGGCACGGGCGGCGGCGAGCGCCACGCCATGGCGGGCCATCGTGTCTTCCAGCGCGGTGAACCAGTGCGGATCGCGGTTACCCTCGCTCAGCAGGCGCGCCCGCTGGCGGAGCGCGTTCTCGTAGGCCGCGACGTCGCCGGCATGCTCGGGATGCAGCGCCGTGACCAGCCGGTCGAGGAAGCGGCGGCGCTCGCTGGCGCCGTCGAGGAACAGGCGGTCGAGCTGCGGCGTCAGCCAGACGGCCGCGACATGCCGGCCGAGCGCGGTCTGGCTCGGCGCCGTCCGTCCGTCGATGCGCACGGCGCGGCGCGGCAGGCCGCCTTCGTTGCGGGCGGGCTCCAGGCCAGTGCCGACCGCGATCCGGCCGTCGGGTGTGTCGAGGGTGGCGGCGACTGCCCAGGCCGTGGCCGAGGGCTCTTCGCTGCGCGAGCGGCGGCAGACCTCGTCGAGCTTGGCGCGGCGCAGCCCGCGGCCCGGGGCGAGGAAGGAGAGGGCTTCCAGGAGGTTGGTCTTGCCGGCACCGTTACCGCCGACCAGGACCACAGGCTCCATGCCGCAGTCGAGGCGGAGCTGGCGATAGTTGCGGAAGTCGGTCAGCCGGATCTGGCGCACGGCGAGGAGCGCCGGCGCTGTGCCCGATACGGCGTCGGAGGAATAGGCGAGGGCGCTGATGGCCTGCGCGGTCATACCCGTGCGGTCATACCCGCATCGGCATGAGCACGTAGAGCGCGCTCTCGTCCGCGCCGTCCCGCACCAAGGTGGGGGATCCGGCGTCGGCCATGAGGAAGCGCGCTTCCGTGCCGGCGATCTGCTCGGTGATGTCGAGCAGGTAGCGCGAGTTGAAGCCGATCTCGAGGGCGGCATCCTTGTACTCGACCTCGATCTCCTCGGTGGCGCTGCCGGCGTCGGGGCTGGTGGCCGAGAGCGTGACCACGCCCTTGGCGACCGCGAGCTTGATGGCGCGCGACTTCTCGGTGGAGATGGTCGAGACGCGGTCGACGGCGTGCGCGAACTCCTTGCACGGCACGTTCAGGACCTTGTCGTTGCCGGTCGGGATGACGCGCTCGTAGTCCGGGAACGTGCCGTCGATCAGCTTGCTGACCAGGGTGACGTTGCCCGAGGCGAAGCGGATACGGGTGTCGGAGAGCTCGACATCGACCGAACCGTCGCTCTCGTCGAGCAGCTTGCGGACCTCGCCCACGGTCTTGCGTGGCACGATCACGCCCGGGATTTCGCCCGCGC
>CAYRBQ010000751.1:0-2183 GCA_964422305.1 uncultured Reyranella sp.
CCGGCGGCGGCCGCGACCTTGCGGCCCTCGTCGACGGTCTCGAGCACGATCTCGCGGCCTTCGTCGGCTTCCAGGATGTCGCCCGAAGCGCCGCGCATCAGACAGCAGGTCGCTGCCAAGGTGCAGAGCATGATCCACTTGTCCCAGAGGTCCTGGACGATGTTGGCATTGAGCCCACCGTCGACTCCCGATTTCTTGATCGCGGCATCGAGCTCGGCGAGCGCCGCGCGCGCCGGCTTGCCGTCACGCTCGCCGAACGAGATCGCGGCAAACGGGCTGGTGTGCAGGATATGGCCCTGCTCGTTCATGGCGACGCCGACACGGGCGAGACCGCCCACGACTTTCTCGCTGCCGAAGCGGGCATCGAGCGCGTCGAGGTGGCGCATGCCGTTGAGCAGCGGCACGATGGTGGTGTTCGCGCCCACCGCCGGCGCGATCGCATCCATCGCCGAGTCGAGGTCGTAGGCCTTGCAGGTCAGCAGCACGATGTCGTACGGCCCGCCTTGGCTGCCCTTGGTGACGGTCTTCACCTTCTGGGTGATGTCGCCCTTGGTGCTCTTGATCACGAGGCCATCGCGCTGGAGCGCTTCCAGCCGCTTCTCTCGCACGAGGAACGTCACGTCGGCACCGTTCTGGTGCAGGCGTCCGCCGACATAGCCGCCGATCGCGCCGGCGCCCAGGATCAGGATCTTCATGGCAACTCCTACTTCAAGCCGCCGCGCGCGCGGCGGGCCTCGTATGCCTGCAGGTGCGCATAGGCGAAACGCAGGTTGGGCGCGGCGATGCCGTGCTTGCGGGCGCGCGCCAGCATGTCGCCCACGATCTGCTTGCCCTCGGCCTGGCCGCCCTTCTCCATATCGCCCAGGATCGACGCCACGGCCTTGGAGCCCTTCGTCGTCAGCGAGGACCGGAGGCCCGCGATCACCTTGTCGCTCGGCGCATGGCCCTCGGCCGCCGCGACCGTGCGGCTCTCCTCCAACGTCTCGAGCATGATGGCCGCGCCGTCCTCGGTCTCCATGATGTCGCCGACATTGCCGCGCATCGAGGAGCACATGCCGGCGATGGTCGACAGCATGATCCACTTGTCCCAGAGATCCTGGTTGATGTTGGCATTGAGACCACCGTCGATGCCGGCCTTCTTGCAGGCCGCGTCGAGCTCGACCAGCGAAGGGCGCGCGGGCTTGCCGTCGCGCTCCCCGAAGGACACGCTCGACGGGCCGGTGTGCAGGATCTCGCCGTCGGGCCCAAGCATGCCCGAGATGCGCGCGAGGCCGCCCGCGACCCGCGCCGCACCGAACTTGCCGTCGAGCGTCGCGAAATGGGCGTGGCCGTTCAGCATCGGCACGATCGTGCTGTTCGGTCCCATGGCCGGCGCGATGGACTCGATCGCCGAGTCGAGGTCGTAGGCCTTGCAGGCCAGCACGACGATGTCGTAGGGGCTGCCCTCGCCGCCCTTGGTCACGACCTTGACCGGCACGGTCGCATCGCCCTTCGGGCTCTTCACGACGAGACCGTCCTTGCGCACCTTCTCGGCGCGCTTCTCGCGCAGCAGGAAGGTGGTGTCGATGCCGGCCTGCGTGAGACGCGCGCCCCAATAGCCGCCGACCGCACCGGCGCCCAGGATCAGGATCTTCACTTCTTGGAGTTCCTTTCGGCGACCCACTCGGCGAGCCACGTGGCGAGGTCGTCGGTCTGATGGTGGATGTGGCTGAGGTCGCTGTCGGCCGCGCGCTTCACGCTCTCGTCGGTGCGGATCCACACCGTGCGCATGCCCATGTCACAAGCAGGCTTCAGGTTGACCGAAATATCGTCGGCGAAAGCGGCGCGCGTCGGATCGATTCCGTGCTTTTTCACCAGCGCGTCGTAGATCTGCGGATGAGGCTTGGGCCAATACTCGCCGGCGGCGATGTCGAAGATCGCCTCGAAATGATGCGCAACGCCCAGCCGCTCCATCACACGTTCGGCGTGCGGCACGTCCCCCGCGGTGAAGATCAGCTTGCGGCCGGGCAGCGCCTTCAGCGACGCCTCGAGCGCGGGGTTGGCCTCGACCGGCGAGTAGTCGATGTCGTGGACATAGTCGAGATAGTGGGTCGGATCGACGCCGTGCAGGCTCATCATACCCCGCATCGAGGTGCCGTGGTCGCGCCAGTACTGCTTCTGGACGACCCGCGCCTCCTCGACGG
>CAYRBQ010000752.1:0-2183 GCA_964422305.1 uncultured Reyranella sp.
GGCGACGTCCTTCGGTGCGGGCCAGAGCTTCAGCACGGCCTTGGTGATGATGCCGAGCGTGCCCTCGGCGCCGATGAACAGCTGCTTCAGGTCGTAGCCGGTATTGTCCTTCTTGAGGGAACGCAGCCCGTTCCAGATATCGCCGTTGGGCAGCACGACCTCGACGCCCATCACCAGGTTACGGGCGTTGCCATAGCGCAGCACCTGCACGCCGCCGGCATTGGTCGAGAGGTTGCCGCCGATCATGCACGAGCCCTGGGCGCCCAGGCTGAGCGGCAGGAAGCGATCGTGGCCGGCCGCTGTCTCCTGAAGCGTCTGGAGGATGCAGCCCGCCTCGACCGTCATCGAGTAGCCGACCGGGTCGACGCTCAGCACCTTGTTCATGCGGCCGACCGACAGGACGATTCCGGTGTGCCCGGGCCAGGGCGTGGCGCCGCCCATCAGGCCGGTATTGCCGGCCTGCGGCACGATGGCGATGCCATTGTCGTGGCAGAGCTTCACGACCTTCGAGACCTCCTCGACGCTCGCCGGGCGGACCACGACGGCGGCATTGCCGACCGTCGAGCCGCGCCAGTCGGTCACGAAGGGCTGCTTGCCCTGGTCGTCCGAGATCAGCCCCTTGTCGCCCACGATGGCGAGCAGCGAGTCCAGGATTGCAGGCGTGACCGGGGCGGTCGGGATGACGGGCGCAATGATGGTGTCGGGCATCGTTTCCTCTGATTTCGCGCCAGATTAGCGGTGCCGGCCGGAGCCGTCATCCGTGGCGGCCCGGCGCAGCCTGTCGTTGATCGCAAGGCCGAGCCCCGCCTGCGGAATGGGCATGACCGCGATGCGTCCGATGCCCGGCCGGTCGAGCGCCCGCAGCATGGCGAAGAGGTGGGCAGCGGCCTCGCCGAGGTCGCCCGAGGGACTGAGGTTGTAGGTGAGGACGGCGCCCGGCGGCGGGTTCGGCCCGAACGCCAGCAGTCCCTCGCCGGGGCCGACGCTGGTCGCCTCCAGCCGGACCGGCCGCGACGGGGCGTAGTGGCTCGCGAGCTGGCCCGGTGACTTGCGTGCCGACTCGCCGCTCGGAATCGCGTCGCTCAGCGCGATCGGCCCGACCACGGCTTCGATGTCCTCGCGCGTGGCGCCGCCCGGCCGCAGCAGGGTCGGGCGGTTGCCCGAGAGGTCGAGCACCGTCGACTCGACGCCCACGAGGCAGGGCCCGCCGTCCAGGATCATGGCCACGCGCTCGCCCAGCGACTCCGCCACATGCTCGGCGCGCGTCGGGCTGACGGCGCCGCTGCGATTGGCCGATGGAGCGGCGACCGGTCGACCGGTCGCGCGGATCAGCGCCTGCGCCACGGGATGCGATGGCGCGCGGATCGCCACTGTGTCGAGACCCGCCGTAGCGAGCAGGGAGATCGGCGAGCTTTCCACGCGCGGCAGCACGAGGGTGAGCGGTCCCGGCCAGAAGCGGGCGGCGAGCTTCTCGGCGTTGTCGTTCCACTTCACGAAGGCCTCGGCGGAGGAGGCATCGAGGACGTGGCTGATCAGCGGATTGAACTGCGGCCGCCCCTTGGCTTCGAAGATCGCGGCGACTGCGCGTTCGTTGGTGGCGTCGCCACCCAGCCCGTAGACCGTCTCGGTCGGGAAAGCGACCAGGCCGCCGTCGCGCAGGAGACGTGCCGCTTCCGCGATCGTCTCCGCCGTCGGCTCGACCGGTTTCATCGCGCGTCCTTGGTGCGTGCGATGAAGTGCGGGTTGGCGAAACGCGGCTTGCCGTAGGCGAGAGGGCGATCGTCGGTCGTCACGACCTCGCCGCCTGCGGCCTCGAGCACGCCCTGACCGGCGGCCGTGTCCCACTCGTTGGTCGGGCCGAAACGCGGGTAGATATCGGCCTTGCCTTCGGCGATCAGGCAGAACTTGAGCGACGAGCCTGCCTGCACGCGATCGGCTACGGTGAGGTTGTTGTTGCGGAACCAGATGTCGAGGTCGCTGTAGATCGCGTGGCTGCGGCTGGCGCATGCCGTCAGCCCGTTGGCCGGGGCCGGGCGGGTGCGGATTGCATGGAACGCACCATTGCCCTCGCGCTTGTCGGCGCCGAGGCCCACCGTGCCGCGCCACAGCGTCTCGGTCGCGGGTGCCAGCACGATGCCGAGCGTCGGCCGGCCGTCCTCGATCAGGGCGATGTTCTCCGTGAA
>CAYRBQ010000753.1:0-2183 GCA_964422305.1 uncultured Reyranella sp.
CTACGTCGTGTCCCGGCTGCAGGAGATCGAGCCCGCGCTGGCATCCTCCCGGCTGATCGTCGCCCATCTCGGTAACGGCGCCAGCCTGTGCGCCGTCAAGGACGGGCGCAGCGTCGCCAGCACCATGGGCTTCACGGCGATCGACGGGCTAATGATGGGCACCCGTACCGGCTCGCTCGACCCCGGGGTGCTGCTCTACCTGGCGCAGGAACGCGGGCTCGACGCCAAGGGCATCGAGGACTTGCTCTACCGCAAGTCCGGACTCCTCGGGGTATCCGGCATCTCATCCGACATGCGCACCCTCCGGGCGTCCTCGGCGGCGGAAGCCCGCGAGGCCATCGACCTGTTCGTCTACCGTATCGTGCGTGAAATGGGGTCGCTCGCGGCGGCGCTGGGCGGTGTCGACGGCATCGTATTCACCGCCGGCATCGGCGAGCACGACGCCGCAACGCGATCCGAGGTCGCGGCCGGCTGCGAATGGCTGGGCCTGGCGCTCGATCCCGCCCGCAACCAGGCCGGCGCAGGTCGCATCAGCACCGACGGTTCGGCCGTTGCAGCCTGGGTCGTGCCGACCGACGAGGAGCGCATGATCGCCCGCTACACCAAAGCGGCGCTGGGCGGTTGACGGACACCGGGCCGTGGCCTGTCATGAGCGCAGAGGATCGCCAGGAGAGATCGATGTCGGGCAACGGCAAGGAAAAGCTCAAGCGCAAGGAGTACGAGAAGGAGCTCGAGAAGCTCCAGGTCGAGCTCTGCCATCTGCAGGCCTGGGTCAAGGAGACCGGCGCGCGCATCATCATCGCGCTGGAAGGCCGCGACACCGCCGGCAAGGGCGGGCTGATCAAGGCGCTGACCGCGCGCGTCAGCCCGCGGGTGTTCCGCGTGGTCGCGTTGCCGGCGCCGTCGGACCGCGAGAAGACGCAGATGTACATCCAGCGCTACATGGAGCACTTCCCGGCGGCCGGCGAGATCACGATCTTCGACCGGAGCTGGTACAACCGTGCCGGCGTCGAGGCGGTGATGGGGTTCTGCACCAGGGAACAGCACGAAACGTTCCTGCGCTACTGCCCCAATGTGGAGCGGTTCATCATCGGAGGCGGCATCAGGCTGCTGAAACTGTGGCTGGAGGTCGGCCAGGAGGAGCAGGACCGGCGCTTCCAGGCGCGCATCGACGATCCGCTGCGCCAGTGGAAGCTGAGCCCGATGGACCTCAAGTCCTACGACCGCTGGTACGACTATTCCCGCGCGCGCGACCTGATGCTTCAGCACACCGATACCGAGGATGCGCCCTGGCACATCGTCCGCACCGACGACAAGCGGCGCGGCCGGCTGAACGCGATCTCGCACATCCTGGCGAGCATCCCCTACGAGCGGATCGAGAAGAAGAAGGCGAAGCTTCCCAGGAGATCCGACAAGCACAAGTACGACGACCGGGCCAGCCTGGCCGGCCGGCGCTTCGTGCAGGAACTTTTCTGAGCAAGGCGGAGAGACATCGATGAGCACCCTGCTGACCGTCAAGGAACTGCAGATGAAGATCGCCGAGGCCGAAAGCGCCAAGGCCTCGGCCGCGCTGAAGCGCCAGCAGGCCGAGGACCGCGAGAAGGCCGATCTGCTGGAGCGGCTCACCAAGCCCTCGGGGCTGAGCGACGACGAGGTGATGGAGAAGGCCTCCATCATCATCAACCGCGCCGTGGAGAACGGCCTGATGTCGGTGCAGGTGTTTCGCTTTCCCCACACGCTCTGCACCGACAACGGCCGCGCCATCAACCAGGGCGAGCCGGGCTGGGAAACCACGCTGACGGGCATCCCGAAGGAGATCTACGAGTTCTGGAAGCGCCAGCTCCAGCCGCGGGGTTATCACATCCGCTACGAGATCATCGACTATCCGGGCGGCATGCCGGGCGACGTCGGAATCATATTGAGCTGGGGCTGAGGCCCGCCCATCGGAGGCCGAGGGACTGCAACTCACCGGCGCCGCCGTCGTTCAGTCGGTATGGATGGTCCCGCCTGGTTGCCGACCGTCGGCCGCCTCCTGTTGGCGAGCCTCGCCGTGCTCGTGGCATGGCCGGATGCCGCCGCGGCCGCTTGCCTGGACGAGGTGAAGGCTCTCGCCGCAGAGCGCAGCATCTCGACCGATCCGCCGACGGTGAGACCGGAGGGTGGGACCAAGCCGACGCCCGAAC
>CAYRBQ010000754.1:0-2182 GCA_964422305.1 uncultured Reyranella sp.
GGCGGATGACGTTGTAGATCTCGGGCACCGCATGCCGCCCCATGTGGCCGCCCCACGGGATGCGCTCCTGCACGTCGAGGATGCTGACGGCGGGCGGCGCGCCGGGCTCGCCGGTCACGATCTCGACCATGTCGTGGTCGCGCAGCTTCAGGAAGTCGGCCAGCGCCGGCGGATCGGCGACGGTGGCCGAGAGGCCGACGAAGCGCGCCTGAGGTGCAAGAGCGGCCAGCCGCGCAAGGCACAGCGCCAGGTGATGGCCGCGCTTGGACGTCGCGAAGGCGTGCAGCTCGTCGATGATCACGCACTTCAGACTCGCGAAGAACTTCGCGGCATCGAGATAGGAGAGCAGGAGCGCCAGCGATTCCGGCGTCGTCATCAGCATGTCCGGTGGCCGCTCGCGCTGGCGCAGCCGGCGGCTCTGCGGCGTGTCGCCGGTGCGGCTCTCGGCGCGGACCGGCAGCTTCATCTCGGCGATCGGCTGTTCGAGGTTGCGGCGGATGTCGGTCGCCAGCGCCTTCAGCGGGGAGATGTAGAGCGTGTGCAGCTCGCCCTGGCCCTTCTTGTGGGCGAGGTCCTGGCCTGCGAGCCGTCGCTCCGTGAGTTCGATCAATGACGGCAGGAAGCCCGCCAGGGTCTTGCCGCCACCGGTCGGCGCGATCAGCAGCGCGCTTCTGCCTTGCCGGGCGAGATCGACGAGCGCGAGCTGATGCGGCCGCGGCGCCCAGCCGCGACTCTCGAACCAGCGTGCAAACAGCTCGGGAAGACCCATATCTGCCGGGTAGGATGCATCGCGCTCAATGACAACCGACACCCTTGATCCTCGCTCCTGGCTCTATCCGACTCCGCGCGGGCTCTATTGTGAGCCCGGCGATTTCTATGTCGACCCCGCCGTGGCAGTGGGCCGCGCCGTCATCACGCACGGTCACGGCGACCATGCCCGGCCGGGCCATCACGCGGCACTGGCGACGCCCGAGACGCTGGCCATCATGCGCACGCGCTTCCAGGACATGCCCGACACCACGCAACAGCCCCTGAAATACGGCGAGAACGTGCGGATCGGCGAGGTCGAGGTGGGCTTCGCGCCGGCCGGCCACATCCTGGGTTCCGCGCAAGCAGTGCTTGCATATAGGGGCCAGCGCATCGTCGTGTCGGGCGACTACAAGCGGCGGCCCGATCCGACTTGCCCGCCGTTCGAGCCCGTACCCTGCGACGTGTTCATCACCGAGGCCACGTTCGCGCTGCCCGTCTTCCACCATCCTTCCGATGCCGGCGAGATCGGCAAGCTGCTGCGCTCCGTCGCCACTTTTCCCGAGCGCACTCATCTGGTGGGCGTCTATGCGCTGGGCAAGTGCCAGCGGGTCATCAAGCTGCTGCGCGCCGCGGGCTGGGACAAACGCATCTGGCTGCACGGCGGCCTGCTCTCCCTCAGCAAGCTCTACCAGGACCATGGAATCGATCTCGGCGATGTGGCGCCGGTGTCCGAGGCGATCCTCGATACCTTCAAGGGCGCCATCGTGCTGTGCCCGCCCTCGGCCATCGCCGACCGCTGGTCGCGACGTTTCGCCGACCCCATTGCCGCGGTGTGTTCCGGCTGGATGGGCGTGCGAGCGCGGGCCCGACAGCGCGGTGCGGAGCTGCCGTTGATCATCTCCGACCATGCCGACTGGCCCGAGTTGACGCAGACCCTCACTGACATCGGCGCGCCCAAAGTGTGGGTGACGCACGGCCGCGAGGAGGCGCTGGTGCATCACGCGCGCGGTCTCGGCATCGACGCCGAGGCGCTGCATCTCGCGGGCCGCGACGAGGACGAGGAAAGCTAGGGTGCAGGCCTTCGCCCGCCTCCTCGACGCTCTCTCCTTCCAGCCGGCGCGCAATGCCAAGCTGCGGCTGATCGAGACCTACCTGAAGGAGACGCCCGATCCCGACCGCGGCTGGGCGCTGGCCGCGCTGACCGGCGGCCTCGACTTCGCCTCGGCCAAGCCCGCGCTGCTGCGCGGCTTCGGCCAGGAGAAGATCGGCCAAGAGCTGTTCGCGATGTCCTACGACTATGTCGGCGATCTCGCCGAGACCCTGGCGCTGATCTGGGAGACCGATCCCGCGGCCGGCCCGCCGCCGACCCTTGGCGAGGTCGTCGAGACGCTACAGCGCGCGACACGCACCCAGACGCCTGCGATCCTGAAGC
>CAYRBQ010000755.1:0-2180 GCA_964422305.1 uncultured Reyranella sp.
TGCCGACGCCACGCGCCCGCAGCGCTATGGCGAATGGCGGCGGCTCGGCGGCGCGGCGCTCCTGTCCTACCATCTCGGGCGTGCGACGACCTATGGCGTGCTGGGCGCGACGGCCGGTGGCGCCACCGCCCTGTTCGCGTCGAGCACCGGCTTCGCGTGGCTCTCGTCGATGCTTCTCGCCACGGCGGCGGTGCTGCTGATCGCCCAGGCGGCGGGTCTCGCCTTCGGCCGGTCGACGGTGTGGGGCGCGGTCCTGTCGCGCCTCGCTGCGCCGCTGTCGCGGGCGCAAGGGCCGGCGGCCCGCTATGGTCTGGGCATTCTCCTCGGCTTCCTGCCGTGCGGTCTTCTCTATGGGGCGCTTGCCGCCGCCGCCGGCTCGGCATCTGCCATCGACGGTGCGCTCGGCATGCTCGCTTTCGCGGCGGGCACGATGCCCGCGCTCGTGGCGGTCGGGTGGGGCGGCCTCCTCCTGCGGCGGCGTCTCAACGAGGCAACCCGATGGATCGCCGCGCCCCTGCTGGTTGCCAATGCGCTGCTGATGCTGGCGCTGGCGAGCCAGCGGGTCTGACCGCTCAGCTTTCGGGCGGCTCGAAGCTCACCACGTCGCGATAGGCGTACCAGGTCGCATGCGCCATCACCGGCAGGACCACGATCAGCCCGAGCAGGCCCGGCACCATGGCCATCGCCACCAGCAGGACGATGAGCCCTGCCCACAGCAGCATCGGCCGCAGGTTCAGCCGCACGGCGGCAACCGAGGTGGCGATCGCCTCGAACAGGTTCGAGTGACGACGATCGAGCAGATAGGGAAGCGAGAAGGCGCCGATCGCGAAGGCGAGGGCGGCCAGCACCGCGCCGATCGCCACGCCGGCGGCGAGGAAGGGCAGGCTGCGTGCCGAGTGCCAGAGCACGTCCAGGAAACGGTCCCACGACGGCACGTTCTGCCATTGGAACAGCGCGAACAGGAGCTGGGCGATGCGCATCCAGGCGAGGTGCAGCAGCAGCAGCACGACGCCCATCAGCGCGATCTGGTCGGGATTGCGCCGCCAGGCGCTGATCGTCGCCTCGCCGTCGACCGGCAGGCCGAGCTCGAGGCGGCGGCTGGTCTCGTAGAGGCCGACCGCCATGAACGGCCCGACGAAGAAGAAGCCGGCGCTGAGCGGCAGCACCAGCCAGGGATGGTCGAGCCACAGCAGCAGCGCGATGGCAGCCCATCCGGTCGCCACCGGCACGGCGCCCCAGGCCAGTCCGCTCGCCGGCGCCGCCCAGAGGTCGTTCCATCCTGCGACCAGCCACGTCCAGGGACGATCGATGGGCACGCGCCGAATGCGCGGCTGCGGCCCGCGGAACACCGCGACTGATTCGCTCATGGCGACTCTTTCCCCAACTGCATGCGGCATCTGATACCGCAAGCGTCGCCCGGGCCTTGACCCACATCAAGGGCCCGGGACGTCCGGCCGACTAGCTTGTCTTCGCCAGTGCGGGAGAAGCCATGTCGATCCAAGCCGCTATGACGGACCAGCCAATTCCCTCGGTGTCGAGAGCGATGCCGCGCTACGTGGAGGATCCGATCCGCGTGGCCGCGGTGCTCACGATGTTCTGGGGCATCGCGGCGTTCCTGGTGGGCGTCATCATCGCCGCCCAGCTCGTCTGGCCGCAGTTCAGCTTCGACAGCCCCTACCTCACCTTCGGCCGCCTGCGCCCCCTGCACACCTCGGCGGCGATCTTCGCGTTCGGCGGCACGGCGCTGATCGGCACCGCCTTCCACGTCGTGCAGCGGACCTGCCGCGCCCGACTGTTCGGCGGCGCGCCGCTCGCCTGGTTCGTGCTGCTCGGCTACCAGTTCTTCATCGTCATGGCGGCGACCGGCTACCTGCTCGGCATCACACAGAGCAAGGAGTACGCCGAGCCCGAATGGTTCGTCGACCTGTGGCTGACGATCGTCTGGGTCGCCTACCTCGTGGCCTATCTCGGCACCGTGATGAAGCGCGAGGAACCGCACATCTACGTGGCCAACTGGTTCTACCTGGCCTTCATCATCACCATCGCCATGCTGCACATCGTGAACAACCTCGCGATGCCGGTGTCGATCGTCGGCACCAAGAGCTACGGCGCCTGGTCGGGCGTGCAGGATGCGATGATCCAGTGGTGGTACGGCCACAACGCCGTCGGCTTCTTCCTGA
>CAYRBQ010000756.1:0-2157 GCA_964422305.1 uncultured Reyranella sp.
CCTGTTCCGCCGGACGCTAGCACGTGGACACGGGTGTGCTAAGACGGCCGGCCGATGCGCACCTATGTTTGTCTTCCCGGCGCCTGGATGGGCGCGTGGTCCTGGCAGTTCGTCGCAGAGCGCCTGAAGGCCGCCGGCCACGACGCGCACGCCCTGCCCTTTCCCGGCGTGGGAGAACGCGCTGGCGAGCTGTCGCCGGCGCTCGACAACGACGTGTTCCTGGCCGACACGATCGCCACCCTCGAGAAGAAGGACCTGCGCGAGGTCGTGCTGGTCGGCCACAGCTTCGGCAGCCTGATCGCAGGCCTCGTCACCGACCGCGTGCCCGAGCGCATCGCCCATCTCGTGATCCTCGACGGCGGCATCCCGCGCGACGGCCAGTCGATCTTCGGTCGCATTCCGAAGGAGATCGTGGCCAAACGGCAGAAGCTGGTGAAGATCGTGAACGGCACCGAGGTCCTCCCGCATGCGCCGGTCGGCAGCCTGATCATCGACGATCCGGAGCTCGCCGCCTGGACGCACCGCCAGCTCACGCCGCATCCGCTCGCCTGCTACACCAAGCCGATCCGCCTGTACCACGAGGCGGGCAACGGCCGGCCGATGACCTACATCGCCTGCACCAGGCCACGCTATCCCGTTTCGGTCGGCAACCACGAGAAGGCCGCGGCGATGCCCAATGTGCGCTTCCGCCCGATCGAGGCCGGCCACAACTGCATCATCTCCGCGCCCGATCTCGTCGCGGACGAGCTGCTGGCCATCCCGCGATGAGCGCCCCGACCGGCTGGCGGCGGTGGCGCAGCGATCCGTTGATCCTCTCCGTCAACGCGCTGGGCATCACGCAGATCACCGCCTGGGGCACGAGCTACTATTGCCTCGGTGTGCTGGCCAAGCCGATCGCCGCCGATACCGGCTGGAGCATGGGATCGATCTTCCTGGGCTTCAGCGTGGCGCTGGTGGCGATGGGCCTGATCTCGACCTGGGTCGGCCGGCTGATCGACCGGATCGGCGCGCGCTCCGTGATGTCGATCGGCACCGTCATCGTCTCGGCGGGCCTGCTCGGCCTGTCGCAGGTGCACGACTTCGCCTCCTACGTGATCGCCTGGCTGGTGATCGGCGTCGGCATGCGCTGCTGCCTCTACGACGCGGCCTTCGCCGCGCTGGTCCAGGCCGTGCCGAGCCGCGGCCGGACCGCCATCTCCTACCTCACGCTGTACGGTGCCTACGCCTCGACCGTATTCTGGGTGATCGGCCACTACCTCAACACGGCCTACGGCTGGCGCGGGACGCTGCTGATCTTCGCCGCCGTGAATCTGATCGTCTGCCTGCCGCTCAACTGGCTGGGTCTCTCGCGCCGCGAAGCGCCGGCGGAAAGCGCCGCCGCCGCCGCCGCGCCCGAGCGCACCAAGGAAGGCCCCGCTCTCGAAGGCCGTCTCCGCACCGTCGGCATCGCGCTGTTCGCCCTCATCATGTCGCTGAACGGCTTCGTGTTCGGCGTCATTTCGCTGCAGCTCGTGCCGCTGCTCGAGGCGGCCGGCCTGGCCGGTGCGGCGGCGGTCTGGGTGGCCTCGCTCAAGGGCCACGGACAGTTCGGCGGACGGCTGGTCGAGATCTTCTTCGCGCGCAACCTCAAGGCCATGACGGTGGCGCGCATCGCCATCGGCGTGCTGCCGCCCGCGCTGCTGCTGCTCATGCTGGCGCGCGGCGAGCTCTGGCTGCTCGTCGCCTTCACCCTGCTGCTGGGCGCCTCGCAAGGCGTGATCACCATTGTCCGAGGCGCCGTGCCGCTCGCCCTGTTCGGCGCCCAGGGCTACGGCGCGGTGCTGGGCCTGATCGCGACGCCGATCCTGCTGGTCAACGCCTTCTCGCCGGCGCTGTTCGCACTGATCGTCGACCAGGTCGGCTGGCACAAAGCGCTGTACGCGCTGCTCGGCTGCTCGATCCTGACCTGGCTCGCCATCGAACTGATGTCGCGCTGGTACGAGCGCGCGCGGAAGAGAACGACGGCAGGCTAGAACGACTCCTTGTAGGGTCTGAGGTCGATCTCCTGACTCCAGGCGCTGCGCGGCTGGCGATGCAGGTGCCAGTAGTTGTCGACGATCGCATCGACCTTGAGCAGCCCGTCGGGCCCGGCCTTCTCGGCGCGGTCGGGCATGCGCG
>CAYRBQ010000757.1:0-2157 GCA_964422305.1 uncultured Reyranella sp.
GCCCGCGAAGCGCGGCCAGCCGTCGACCACGATGCGGGTGGGCTCCCCGCCGGTATGCATCTCGACGGTCGAGAGGATCACCCGAAGACCTGCGGCAGGGCCGCGCCGATGCGCTCGTTCATCATCTCGATCGAGCCGTCGGTGTAGGCGGCGATCTTGGCGCCGGCGAGGTGGCGGGTCAGCGGATACTCGGCGCGCAGCCCGTTGGCGCCCATCGCCTGGATGCAGTCGGCGATGCGCTGCATGGCCATGTCGGTCGCGAACTTCTTGGCGTAGGCGGCGGGCATCACGGCGTCCTCGCCCTCGTCGATCAGGCGAGCCGCGCGATAGGTGAGCAGGCGGGCGGCTTCGAGGTCGGTCGCCGCGTCGACCAGCTTCCAGCGCACACCCTGATGCGCGATCACCGGCTGGCCGAAGGTCTTGCGTTGCTGCGTGTAGCGCACCGCCGTCTCCAGCGAGGCCTGCAGCATGCCGCAGCACATGGCCGCCACATAGGCGCGCGCGCCGTTGATGCCAGCCAGTGCGGCCTTGAACGCCTTGCCCGGCGGATGCAGCACCGCCTCGTCGGGCGCGATGTAGTCGATCAGCCGGAAGCCGCCGACGCCGATCGCATGGCCGCCGTGCAGCTCGAACGGCTTCTCCCGATGGAAGCCCGGCCGTTCCGCCTCGATGGCGAGGCAGATGATGCCGCGATAGCCCTGGCTCCTGTCGGTCTGCGCGTAGGCGACCGACAGGCCCGCGACGGCGGCGTTGGTGATCCAGGCCTTGGCGCCGTTCACCTTCCAGCCGCCCTCCACGCGCTCCGCCGTCATCTCGAGGCCGCCGAAGTCGCTGCCGACGCCGGGCTCGCTGAGGCCTGCGCAGCCGATCAGCTCGCCCGCGATCATGCGCGGCAGAAGGCGCGCCACGTGCGCCGGCTGGCCGTCGCGGGCGAAGCGGGCGCAGGCGTTGTGGTGGTTGATCAGCGCGAAGGCGAAGGCGAAGTCGGCCTTGGCGATCTCCTCGAAGGCGCGCAGCTTGCAGGAAAAGGACAGCCCCTGCCCGCCGTGCTTCCTCGCCAGCTCGATCGTGTTGAGCCTGATCGCGCAGGCCGCCTTGATCGTCTCCAGCGGATAGCGGCGCTCCCACTCCCAGCGGGCGGCATTGGGCGCCACCTGCTCCTCGGCGAATTGCCTGGCGCGCGCCACGACCGCGCGTTCTTCCGGCGTCAGGACCTCATCGAGCATCGGCATGAGATACACGATTGGACCTCCGGCGCGCCAGCGGGCTAGAATGGCGGCGACGCGGGTGTAGCTCAGGGGTAGAGCGTCGGCTTCCCAAGCCGTAGGTCGCGGGTTCAAATCCCGTCGCCCGCTCCAACAATCTCAAGGCAGGAAACGTCGATGACTCCGGCACCGGTCGCGGCCACCGGCGACTTCGCCGCCGATACGGCGGCCTTTTCGGCCTACTGGCGCGATGTCGCCGAACGCCTCGCCCGCCTGCCCGCCAAGCCCAACCGCGATGCGGGCCAATTCGAGGTTGCCGAGACGCTGAAGCAGGCCGCCCGCGAGGCGCGCTTCGCCTTCCTGCGCCGCCACGCCCGAACGGTCTACGACAAGCTCACCGCTTCGCGCGCCAAGTTCGTGCGCATCGAGCGCCTGGTCTACGAGGCCGCGGCACTCGTGCCCGGTCTCGCGCCGACCCGCGCGCAGGTCGAGGCCGAGGCGGCGCTCCGTCAGTCCGAGAAGGACGGCGTGGAGATCGACCAGGGCATTCTCTGCAACCAGTTCCTGGCCGACCCGGAGTGCGGCCTGCATCTCTGCCACGCCATGCTGCTGCCGCGCGATGAGTCGGCCGAGGCGCTGGCCAAGTTCCAGCGCGACGGACGGCTCGATCTCGAGTTCGCGCAGGTCGAGCGGCAGGGCAAGGCCGCGGTGCTGCTGCTGGCCAACCGGCGTTTCCTCAACTCCGAGGACAATTCCACCCAGGTCGCCACCGAGATCGGCACCGACGTCTGCATCCTCGACCGCCGGAGCGAGGTCGCCGTGCTGCGCGGCGACGTCGTGCCGGAGGGCAAGTACGCCGGCCGCCGCGTCTACAATGCGGGCATCAACCTCACACACCTCTACTACGGCAAGATCCCCTTCCTGTGGTTCCTGATCCGCGACATGGGCTTCG
>CAYRBQ010000758.1:0-2155 GCA_964422305.1 uncultured Reyranella sp.
GGCAGCGGGTGCCCGGCCCAGCAGCGGGTGGCCTGCTCGATGCCGAGATGGGCGTCGAGCGTCACCATCTGCATCTCGGTGAGCGCGTTCTCGTGCGGATTGAGGAAGTCGAAGCGGGCTTGCACGAAGGCAAGGTTCGGCTCGGCGAAGAACGGCCGCATGCAGACGCGCAGGAAATCGGGCGACGGCACGTAGTCGACGTCGAAGATCGCGAAGAAATCGTGCGGTGTCTTCTGCATCGCCTCGTGCAGCGCGCCGCCTTTGTAGCCCGAGCGATCGGTGCGCTGCAGGGCCACGACGTCGAAGCCCCTCGCCTTGAGCCCGGCGGCGACCTGGCGGACCATCTCTGCCGTTTCGTCGGTGCTGTCGTCGAGGAGCTGGATGTGCAGCTTGTCGCGCGGCCAGTCGAGGGCGGCGGCGGACTCGGCACCGCGGCGCACCACCGGCCCCTCGTTGAAGGACGGAACCTGGACCACGACATGCGGCAGGTCGGCATCGGCCGGCAGCGGCGTCGAGAGCAGCACCTCCTCGCGATGCAGGCCGGCGTCCTTCAGCCTGTGGTGCAGCATCACCATATAGAGAAGGCTGCCGATGAAGGCCGCCAGCAGGGCGCAGCAGACCGCGAACACGGTACCGAAGAGAAGAGCGAGGGTTGCGAGGATGGCCATCGGTCGGTCAGCTACCCGTCTTGGGCGTACGGTTGAACTCGGTCTTCCTGCCGAAGCCCGCGCCCACGATTGCGCTCGCATTGGCGACCGCGAGATAGACGATCAGCGCCGGCACGCTGGCAGCCGTGATCAGGTAGCGCACCACGTCGCCCCGCCGCAACTTGCGATAAGCGCCCCAGGTCATGCCGACCAGCACGGCCAGCATGGCGATCAGCCACAGCCACAGGCCGAAGCGGAAAAGGCCCAGCAGCCGGCCATGGCCCACGATGGACACGATCAGCGCGATCACACCCACGACCAGCAGCGGGAAGATGAGCTGCTGGCCGAGCGCCACGGTCGTCGTGAACTTGGCCTCGCCTGACCAGTTGGATTGCCAGATCGGCCCGAGGAGCTTGCGGGCGACCTGGACGAAGCCCTTCGACCAGCGGCTCTGCTGGGCGCCGAAATCCTCGACCTTTTGCGGCAGTTCCCCGACCACGTGCGGCTCCATCAGGAACACACCGGTCCAGCCGTGGAGATAGGTCCGCAGCACCAGATCGAGATCTTCCGACAGCGTGTCGTGCGACCAGCCGCCGGCTTGCTCGACCGCCGCGCGCCGCCAGATCCCGCCGGTGCCGTTGAACTGGAACGGCACGCCGCGACGCGCGCGCACATCCTGCTCGACCGCGAAATGCGCGTCCTGCATCAGGCGCTGCGCCCGCGTCAGCCAGTTGACTTCGCCGTTGCCCCATTCGATGCGGGTTTGCACGAAGGCGGCTCGAGGCTCGGCCAGCATTGCGGCCATCGCCTGCCTGAGCCAGCCCGACGGCGGCACGAAGTCCGCGTCGAAAACGGCGACATAGGGCGCATCGTCGAGCGCCAGACCCGCCGCCAGGGCGCCCGCCTTGAAGCCGCCGCGGTCGGCGCGGCGAACGTGATGGGCATCGACGCCGTCCTTACGTAGACGCGCCACGGCATGGATGGCGATATCCGAGGTGATGTCGGTGCTGTCGTCGAGGAGCTGTATGGTCAGCCGATCACGCGGCCAGTCGAGTGCGCCTGCTGCCGCCATGACGCGCTCGACGACGAGTGGCTCGTTGTAGACCGGGATCTGGATCAGCACCCGTGGCAGATCGTCGGGCAGCGCCGGCGGAACCGTGTCTGCTGCCGGCATCTCGTAAAGCCAGTAGACGAGGTATAGGAAGTAGCCAGCGATCGCGAACTGCGCCGCGAGGGACACGAGCACGACGAGATCGATCAGTGCGAGCAGCATGCCGTTGCCGCCGCTCTCAGTGATAGTGGATGGGAACTTCGAAACAACGGCCGTCCTCGATATGGAGGCGGCGCGACGCGACGTCGAAGATGCGCTCGTCGTGGGTCGACAGCACCACCGCGCACTTGGCGCGCATGGCCAGGTCCTTGAGCTGGTCGACGACGATGCGACCCGACACGCGGTCGAGCGCCGAGGTCGGCTCGTCGGCGATGATGATGTCCGGCTCCGGGATCAG
>CAYRBQ010000759.1:0-1708 GCA_964422305.1 uncultured Reyranella sp.
TCAGGATCGCCGAGCCGGCGGCCGACCTCGCGGTCGCGGCGGCCGTCGTGTCCTCGCTCGCCGACGAGCAGGTGCCGGGCGACATGGTCGTGTTCGGCGAGATCGGGCTGGGCGGCGAGGTGCGTCCCGTCAGCCAGCGCGACGCCCGCCTTCGCGAGGCGGCGAAGCTCGGCTTCCGCAGCGCCCTTGTGCCGAAAGGCCGCGCCGGATCGGGCCCCGCGCCGCGTGCGCCGGAGGGCATCGCCATTGACGAAATCGAGCATCTGTCGGACCTTGTGGCGCGTTTTCAGCCGGCAGATCGGCCCCTCAAGCGCGGGCGCCGCCGCGAGGATCAGGATTAGGAGCGTTCGGGGGCGATGGAGCAGCTCGGCATTACCGTTTTCGACGTGGCGGTCATCGCCGTCGCCGTCTTCGGCGCGGCCATCGGCATGTCGGCGGGCTTCGCCCACGCCGTCCTGTTCATCGCCTCCTGGATCGGCGCCGGCTGGGTCGCCTGGCGCTTCTCCAAGGTGGTCCAGCCCGAGGTCGAGCAGATCGTGGGCAGCACCGAGCTCGCCTACTTCATCTCCATGCTGGCGGTGTTCGTCGCCGCCCTGATCGTGCTGATCATGCTGACCAACGCCCTGTCGCGCTCGGTCCGCAACAGCCCGCTCGGCAAGCCCGACCGCATCCTGGGCGCCGGCTTCGGCGTGCTCTGCGCCTGGGTGGCGATGGGCACCGCCTTCCTGTTCTACGGCTATCTCGGCCCCCGCGCGCTGCCGCCGGCGGTCGAGGGCGGCGCCACCTTTCCCATGATCAAGGAGATGGCGAATTTCGTGGAGCCGCAGCTTCCCACGGGATTCCGCACCCGTTTGCAGCGTCCGGGCATGGACAGCGGCGCCATTCCGGCGCCCTCGCCGGCCGCCCCCGCGGCCCCGGCGGCGGAGGGTGAAACCAAAGCGCCGCAGTGAGTTATCCTTGATAGCGCGCGGGGTCCTCACCAGTTATAACCCCGCCGTGCTCAGCACCCCGAAACGACCCGACCACGACCTCGATAAGTTTCACGAGGAGTGTGCGTTGTTCGGCATCTACGGCACTTCGGATGCCGCTGCCCACACCGCGCTGGGCCTCCACGCGCTCCAGCACCGCGGCCAGGAAGCCTCCGGCATCGTCACCTTCGACGGCCGACATTTCCACAACCACCGCGCCGCCGGCCTGGTCGGCGACATCTTCGGCACCCAGAGCGTCATGGCCAAGCTCGTGGGCTATTCCGCGATCGGCCACAACCGCTACGCCACGACCGGCGGCTCGTCGGACCGCAACATCCAGCCGATCTTCGCCGACTTCGACTTCGGCGGCCTGGCGCTGGCCCACAACGGCAACCTGACCAACGCCTACCTGCTTCGCAAGGAGCTGGTCCGCATCGGCTGCCTGTTCCAGTCGACCACCGACACCGAAGTCATCAACCACCTGATCGCCCGCTCGAACTACTCGACGGTGCAGGACCGGCTGATCGACGCGCTGGGCCGCGTGAAGGGCGCCTATTCGCTGCTGCTGCTGACCAACGAGGCGCTGCTGGGCGTGCGCGACCCGATGGGCGTGCGCCCGCTGGTGATCGGCCGGCTCGAGGACGCCTGGATCCTGACCTCCGAGAGCTGCGCGCTCGACATCCTGGGCGCCCGCTTCGTGCGCGACGTCGAGCCCGGCGAGATCGTGATCGTCGACGGCC
>CAYRBQ010000759.1:1718-2155 GCA_964422305.1 uncultured Reyranella sp.
TGGCGGCGTGCGGGCCAGGGCCTGCGCTCGATCAAGCCCTTCGCCAGGCAGCAGCGCCGCTTCTGCGTGTTCGAGCACATCTACTTCGCCCGCCCGGATTCGAAGGTCGAGGGCATCGGCGTCTACGACGCCCGCAAGCGGATCGGCATGGAGCTCGCCAAGGAGAGCCCCGTCCCCGCCGACGTCGTCGTGCCCGTCCCCGACTCCGGCGTGCCGGCGGCGATCGGCTACGCCCACCAGTCGGGCCTGCCGTTCGAGCTCGGCATCATCCGCAACCACTATGTCGGCCGCACCTTCATCGAGCCGGCCGACCACATCCGCCATCTCGGCGTGCGCCTGAAGCACAACGCCAACCGCGCCCACATCGAGAACAAGCGGGTGATCATCGTGGACGATTCGATCGTGCGCGGCACGACCTCGATGAAGATCGTCGAGAT
>CAYRBQ010000760.1:0-2153 GCA_964422305.1 uncultured Reyranella sp.
AGGTTGGGCGAGCTCTTCTGCGGGTTGTCGTAGGCCCAGCAGATCCAGTTCTGGTAGCCCGGCTGGAGCTTCACGTTGTGCCACTGGCCGTCGCCCCATTTGTAACGGTAGCCCGCGTTCGCCTTGGTGTTGTTGTGGATGCAGGCGCAGCCGTGCGTCGTCTGTTGCGCCGAAGCCGGAGCAGCGCCCAGCAGGCAAAGCGCCGACAGAGCGACGACGAACGCCGATTTCACGATGGTCATGTTTCCTCTTCCCCCGAGAGGAAAATACTGCATTATCAGCGCAAATTGTACAAGCTGGAGTTCCTGTGCGCCTCACCCGCCTCGCATCGAGCCTTCTCCTCCTCTGTCCTGCCGTCGCGCAAGCCCAGGACACCGTCACGGTCGGCGGCGCCACGAAGCGGGCGTTCGGCACCCCGGTCAAGTTCGTGAACGGCGACACGGCCTGCTTCATCACGCTGAAGGACGACAGAGGCGCGACGTTCGACGAGCCGGCGGACTTCGAGCTCTGCGCACAGGAGAAGGCACTGAAGGGCAAGCGCGTCGCGCTGACCTACAAGGCAAGTCGCGTGCAGGCCGCTTCCTGCCAGGGCGATCCGAACTGCAAGCGCAGCGACACGGTCGTGCTGATCGTCGCGGCGAAGCCCGCACCGCTTGCGGCCACGCAGACGCCAGCCACACGGCAGACCTCGTTCTGCACGCCGATGGAGAACGTCATCTTCTCCTGCCGGACCGGCGCCAAGATGGTGTCGGCCTGTGCCTCGAAGGATGCGGGGCCGGGCAAAGGCTACCTGCAGTACCGGTTCGGCAAGCCCGACTCGGCCGACCCTCTCGAGCTGGTCCTGCCCGAGAGCCAGCTCCCGCCGCCGCGCGTCGCGACCGGGCAGGCGGTACCCTTTGCTGGCGGCGGCGGCGCCTGGATGACCTTCGCCAAGGGACCTGTCAGCTACACGCTCTACACCGGCATCGGGAAGTGGGGACCGCGCGGCGAGCTGCGCGAAAAGGCCGGTCTCGCCGTGGATCAGGGCGGCAAGCGGATCGCCGTCCTGAAGTGCGACGACCCGAATACGGTTCGCAGCGAACTCGGGCCGGACTGGTTCAGCAAGGTCGGCCTGAAGCCCGGCAACGACTTCGACTTGCCGGACTGAGGGCTCGCGCTCTCCGGCAACTCAATTGAGCGCCAGAAGCTCGAGGGCAGGTCCGCCCACGCTGACAGCCGCTCCCAGCGCAGCCAGCGCCAGCACGGCAAGGCCGATCGAACGACACCAGGAGATGAATTCGTGACGCAATGCGACGCGCCTCGAGGCTCGATCCGCCATGTTCAACTCCCCGTGGATCTGCGGGGCATTCGCCCTCGTGATTGCTTCGGCTCGAGGGATCGCGCTCACCCATTCAGCACGCGATCCCGATGGATCTCGATCGTCGATCGATCCTAGCGGGTAGAGCGCCGCGCGAAAGAGGCTTGTGGCGACTTCTCCCCAGGGGTGGGCTCGCCGACTAGAACGGCCGGTCGCCCTCGATCAGCACGCGGTGCATGATCCGGCGCTCGCCCACCGGATAGTCGATCACGACGCGATGCATGGTGGCGCGGTTGTCCCAGACCACGACGTCGCCTGGGCTCCAGACATGGCCGTGATGGTGCCGGGGCTTCCGCGCCTCGTCGGCCAGCTCGTCGAGCAGCGCGTCACTCTCGGCGCGCGGCAGGCCGACGATGCGGTCGAGCCGGTTGGGGTTGAGATAGAGCGCCTTGCGGCCGGTCTCCGGGTGCACGCGCACCAGCGGATGCTCGACGTCGGGCGGCGCGGCGATCTCCTCCGGCGTGCGCGGCGAAGGCCGGTTGCGGGCACGCGGCGTGTCATAGCCGTGGATCGCACGCATGCCGTCGATCCGCTTGCGCGTCGCCTCTGGCAGCGCCTCGAAGACCGAATGCATGTTGCAGAACCAGGTCGCGCCGCCCCGGCTCGGGATCTCGATGCTGTGCAGCAGCGTCGCCTTGGCCGGCACCGCGAAGTACGAATCGTCGGTGTGCCAGTCCTCGGCGCGGATCGCCGTCTTGTCGGTGGTGCCGTCGGCCATGATGGTCGAGACCATGACCGAGACGTCGGGCACGTCGCCGCTCCGCTTGTAGCGCAGGAGCTGTTTCTGCGGCCGGCC
>CAYRBQ010000761.1:0-2151 GCA_964422305.1 uncultured Reyranella sp.
GTTGGGGTTGAGGCTGTAGTAGTCGAGGCGCACCGCCGGCGTGATCTTGAGTTTGCCGCCCAGCGCGGTGATCTCGTCCTGGAGATAGGCGCCGGCCTGCACCGTCTCGGTGTCGGGAAAGTTCTTGTTGGGATAGGTCTCGCCGCCCACCACCTGGGTGCGCGCGCCGGTGGCGAGCGTGATCTGCCAGCGGTTGCGCGGCCTGGTCGTCGATGTGTAGGCGAAGCTGAGCCCGTAGGTCAGGAAGTTGTCGAGGCCGAAGATCTTGGCGTCGGTATGCATCTGCAGCTCGGCGCCCGAGACGTTCTGCGTGTACCAGAACTGCGAGGTGCGGGCGTTGCTCGGGCTGAGGCCGGCAACCGTTCCGCGAAGCTGGTAGGTGTCGGCCTGGGTGTAGGTCGAGTTGAAGTAGGCGAGGAAGTTCAGCCGGTCGATGAAGCCGATCGGCGCGGTGCGCTCCCACTGGCCGCTGAGCCTGTAGGTGTTGGTGTAATCCTGGCCCCATTCGTCCCAGATGCGCGCGAACAGGTTGGTGAAGATGCCGACGCCGGAGAGCATCTGCGTGCTCTGGACGCCCTGCGTGTAGCCGCCGGTGATGCGGATCGTGTCCGACTCGGTCGGCTTGATGACCAGCTTGGCGAGGAAGTCGTTGTTCGACCAGCTCGTCGGGTTGGGCCCGAGCGAGGACTGGGCGGGATAGAACTCGTGGCCGTCGCGGCGGGTGTAGATGCCCAGGAACTCGACGTTGCCCGAGCGCACCGCACCGGTGAAGGTCTCGGCGAACTGCTGGTTGGCGCCGGAATAGGCCGCCTTCACGCTGCCGTAGACGTTCTTGCCTTCGCGCATGTAGTCGCCGGGGTCCTTGGTCGTGTAGGCGACCACGCCGCCGATCGCGTCCGAGCCGTAGAGCGCGGAGGCGGGGCCGCGGATGATCTCGACCCTCTTCACGTCCTCGAGGTCAGGCTGCTCGAGGGTGTAGGTGCCGGCGCCCTGGTTGCTGTCGGGGAAGTCGGGCGTGCGCATGCCGTCGACCATGATCAGCACGCGGTTGCCGCCGATGCCGCGGATCACGAAGTTCTGGAAGCCGGCGCGGGTCGGGTTGTTGCCGACGCTGACGCCCGGCTCGTTGCGTACGAGGTCGCGGATGTCCTGCATGTTCTCGCGATCGATGTTCTCGGTGGTGATGACCGAGACGGTCGCCGGCACGTCGTCGAGCGGGCGCCGGCTGCGCATGGCGGCGGTCGTCACGGCATCGAGCTGTGTCGGCACGGCGTGCGGCGCGGCCGGGGTCGCGCCGGGTGTCGCCGCCGGCGCCGCAGGATCGGCAGTGGGCGCGGCGGGTGTCGTGGCGGGCGGTGTCTGCGCGAAGGCCGGCACGGCGAGAGTTCCCCCGATGGCGGTCGACGCCATCAACGCGTGAAGAAGGATTCGGAATTTCATTGAGCCAGGTCCCCAAAACGAAAAAGGACGCCTGGCTGGCAGGGATCCCTCGGGGGGACCGGCTGGCTGGGCAGTTTGACCGAGGAGGGATGGCCCCTCGGGGTCTCCAGAGCATCGTGCCTTTGGCCGGAACCGGCCGAAGGGACGATGACGAAGGCGGTGATGCTCGACCTGATGCGTTTCCGATGAATCGGGACCGGTCCCGATTCATCGCAAGCCGCTGTAGTTATTTGGTGAGAATGAGCTTGTTCGAGGCGGTGACGCGCAGCCGGTAGGTGTCCGCGTTGTGGCGGATGATCAGCTCCCGCCGGCCGCTCATCAGCGCGACGCTCTCCACCGTCGGCGGCGCCACTCCCGACGGGCTCGCTTCCGGTCTGTCGCGCTCGGCGTGATCCACTCGAATCGGACGCGTAATCTGGGTCATCCGCCTCTCATCCCCTTTTGAGTTGCGATTGACTCTCAGTTGCATAAACTGTCGTTATTGTCAATGGTTCTCAACCGCAGGTGTGACCATGGAAAGCATGCAGGAGCAAGGGGTTAATGGCCTCCACGACGAGCCGAGAACCGGCTGCGGCCGGGCCGATTGCGCCTGCGCCCTGCCCGTCAAGGCGGGCGAGAAAACCAGCGCGGCGGCGCCAATCGCCGCGGTGCGGATGAAGCTGCGACGTGGGAATGTGGTCATGGTCGTGGTTCCATCTGTTACAGGAGGAG
>CAYRBQ010000762.1:0-2149 GCA_964422305.1 uncultured Reyranella sp.
CCTCGGTGCCGGACCACTTGCCGAACAGGATGCGGTCGCCGGCCTTGACGTCGAGCGGCACCAGCTTGCCGCTCTCGTCGCGGGCGCCAGGGCCCACGGCGACGACCTCGCCCTCCATCGGCTTTTCCTTGGCGGTGTCGGGAATGATGATGCCGCCGGCGGTCTTCTCATCGGCATCGATGCGGCGCACGACGACACGGTCGTGCAGCGGGCGGAAATGCATGCAAATCCTCCAGGTGCAGAACAATGGGGTCATGAAGCCGGCACCCGGGAGCGCCGGCCGAAAAACGATCTAGAGCCGGCCGGCCGGCGTTCAAGGCCGGGAGGCAATTTTTTTGTGGGAAGGCGCAACCCGCCCGTTCCCTCCAGATCGGAGCCATTGGCGGGTGACGGGGTGGCCCCGCGGGCTAGAGTCGGCGCGCCTTCCGTCTCCCGGTCGGAGACGCCACACATCATCTCCCGTGAAGGCTGCAGGGCGAGCGCTTCCCCAACGACATCGGCGCTCGCCCTGCCTTTTCGGCTGAGCGAAGCTCGGCCGACTGTGGCTAACCGGCCGCGGCCGTAGCGATCGGCGGCGCCGGGGTGCTCTTGTCGGCAGGGACCTCGGCGATGTCCGCCGCAGTCGCCGGCCCCGTCTGCACCACCACCGCGGCGCCCTCTCTTGCGAACTCGATGCCCAAGGCGGGGAAGGTGCTGAACATGCGCTTCACGGCCTCGCGCTGGATCGCGGCGGGGTTGCCGGGGCGCGCGGTGAACTTGAAGCGGACCAGGATCGCGTTCTCGGCGATGTCGGCCACGCCCTGCATCTTGAAGGGCGCCAGGATGTCGGCCTTGATCGCCGGGATCTCCAGCATGTCGGTGCCGATCTTCTTGGCGGCCTTGCGCAGCTTCTCGATGTCGGTGTTGCCGGCGAAGCGCATGTTGAACTTCATCGTGATCCAGTCGCGGCTGAAGTTGGTGATCTGGCCCAACTGGCCGAACGGGATGGTGTGGACCTGGCCGTTCTGGTGGCGGAGCTTGATCGAGCGGAGCGTGAAGCCCTCGACCGTGCCCTTGGCCTTGCCGCAATCGATGTACTCGCCGACGCGGAAGGCGTCGTCGGAGAGATAGAAGATGCCCGAGACGATGTCCTTCACCAGCGTCTGGCTGCCGAACGAGATGGCGATGCCGAACACCGAGGCGCCGGCGATCAGCGGCGTGATGTCGATGCCGAAATCGCCGAGCGCGATCATCACGGCGATCAGGACGATCAGCGCCGCCATGGCGCGGCGCAACAGCGGCATCATGGTGCTGATACGCGATGCCGGCGCGCCGGCGGCATCGCCGTCGGCGATCGCCGCGGCGGGGTCCTTGTTCTTGCGCTCCATGTACGGCTCGGTGGCGTACTTGAACAGCTCCCACAGCACGAAGGCCGCGAACAGCGTGACCGCCGCGGTGCGCGACGACCGGGTGAGCTCGTCCCAGCCGCTGGCGTCGACCAGGTCGAAGACCTGGACCACCCAGGTTTCGGCAATCACCACCAGCACCACGATCAGGGCGGCAACACGGATGCAGCGCGCCACCACGTCGGGCAGCTTGGGTACATCGCTGGCCGGCGTAAGGCCGAATAGCTGCGAATCGAGACGGCGCACCACGGCCTGCATGAAGGTCTCGAAGATCAGCAATCCGACGACCATCTGCAGCGTCAGACCCATCGCCTGGCCGATGAACGGCCGGCCGGAGATCGCCCCGAAGGCGAGCGTCGCCACCAGCAGGACGAAGAAGATCGGCGCCACGGGAATCCAGTAGCGTCCGACCCGGCCGATCATGGGTGCCAGCGTGCCCAGCCCGCCGAACCATTGGCGGGCGCCCTCGCGCGCGCCATACGCCATCCACAGGAAGGCTGCGAGATAGATCACCGCCATCATGAGCTGGTAGCTCGAGACGGCGTCCGGCTCTGTGCCGATGGCGCGCAACACCAACGACAGCAGCCGGCCGGCCACCATCAGCAGCAGCACCAGCGAGATGCGCCGGTAGAAGACGCGCGCCTCGTGGTCGGCTGCAGCGCACAGGCGCGCGGCCGGCATGTCGGGCTGCAGGATGATGCGGAACACGAGGACGGCGAGGCGCCATTGCCAGATCAGCGTCATCACGGCGCCGCCGAACTTGT
>CAYRBQ010000763.1:0-2144 GCA_964422305.1 uncultured Reyranella sp.
GTTGCCGTCGAAGATCATGATCGGCGTGCCGTCGCCGTCCGCCGCTTCCATCGCGGCGCTCAGCGCGCGCACCGGCAACTCGCGCGCGAGCTCGTCGCCGATCAGGCGCAGCGCCTGGACGCGGCCCACCTTGAACTTGCCCAGCATGCCGAAGAACTCGTGCGTGTCCTTCATGCCGCGCCAGGCCGTGCGCAGGCCCTCGAGGTCGATCTCGGCGTCCGGCCGATCGGCGGCGTCGGCGCCGCGCGCCACGATCTTCATCTCGGGTATCGTCCCGGCAGTGTGGCGCTGCACCAGCGCGTCGAAGGCGGCCTTGTCGGTCTCGCCGGTGGCGTAGATCTTGTGTACCGCCTCGCCGGCGCCGTCGAAGAACTGCAGGCTGAGGCGCATGCCGTCCTTCAACGGCTCGCGCACCACGAAGCCGTGCTTCCAGGTGCCCATGAAGACGCGCAGGTCGATGTCGGGTCCGAGCACGACGCCGTGCGGGCCGCTCACCTGCACGTCCTCGAAGCGGCCGTGGCGCTCGTGCACGCAATGGTCGTTGCGCGTCAGGCACATCACGCGGCCGACCGTGGGCATCTCGTTCAGGAGCGCGCGGAAGTCCGTCTTGAGCGGCGTCGCGGTCGTGCCGACGCCCAGCGCCACCAGCTCGGCTTCGCTGACGCCGAGCGTCGCGGCGGCATCGCGAATGCGCAGCGCCGGCTTCTCGCCGCGCAGGCGGCTCCAACGGGCGGCGAGCTCCGCGTTCGGGGTGGCAAGCATCGGCTTCTCCTTTTCAACGTAGATGAAAGCGAACGGGAATCTCGACCCACGCGGCGACCGGCCGGCCGTCGCGCATGGCGGGAAGGAACTGCCAGCCGCGGACCGCAGCCAGCGCGGCGCGGTCGAGCAGGGCGAAGCCGCTGCCGCGCCACAGCAGGATCTCGGCGGCCGATCCGTCCGGATCGAGGCGCACGCGCACCAGCGCCTCGCCCTGCTGGTTGAGCTCGATGGCGCGAGGCGGATAGACCGGCGGGGTCGGCGGCAGGCGATAGCGCGGCTTGCCTTCGAACACGACCATCGACGCGGCACTCGCCTGCTGGGTCGTGCTGGCGTTGCCGGCGTCGGGAGCGGGCGCGTGCGTCCACGCCGAGGCGGCGTTGGGGCGCGGCGCGGGCGGCCTGGCGGCGGGTGGCTTGGGCTTGGGTTTCGGCGGCTCGGCGGGCTTCAGCTCGGCGGCCTGGACCGGCGGCACTTCTTGCGGTGGCGGCAGCTCGACCTTGATCTCGGGCTCGAGCGCGATCTCCGGCTGCGGCTCGGGCGGGGGCAGCGATGCGGCGGCGTGTTCGACCGACACGGCGGGCGTCTCGGGCTCGGGCGGCTGCTGCGGCTCGGAGGACTCCCTGGCCTCGGCTTCCGAGGCCGGCCCCGGGGTCGGGGCGGCGAGCGACAGCTCGACCATCAGGGCCGGTTCGTCGCTGGCGCTGCTGCCGGCCATGCCGGCCAGCAGCAGGGGAACGAGGGCGAGCCCGTGCAACGCAAGCGACAACGCCATCGACACACGGGGACCGCGTGTCGATGGCGCCGGCAGTCGCGCGGCGGAGAGGGCTGCCGGGACTACCATTTCGCCGTCAGGTTGACGCCGAAGTAGCGACCGGGCTGGGCGAAGAGATCGAGCTGCTGGTTGGTCGCAGCGACGCCGATCACGTCGTTCGAGTTCCAGTACTTGGCGTTCGTGATGTTGAACGCGCCGGCATTCACCTTGAAGTGTTCGTTGAAGGTGTAGCCGACGGTGGCGTCGAGGTTGAAGTAGGCCGGCGTCTGGAAGAACGTCGGGCTGCTGACCATGTTGTGTTGCGCGGTCATCGTGCCGATGAGCTGTGCCACGAGCCCGGTGTCGAAGCCGTAGCGCACGCGGGCCTGCGTCGCCCACGGGCTGACCGAGTCGACGGGCAGGCCGGTCCTGTTGTCGGTACCCTGCGCGAAGGCGGTCCAGCCGGCGACCGCCCAGTTCGGCAGGAAGCGGTACTCGCCGCGCGCCTCGACGCCCCAGATCGTGACGTTGGTGAGGTTGACGTACTGGAAGAGGGTGGTGGGGCCGTTCATGCCGACCACGACCGTCTCGAGGAAGTTGTTGTAGAGGTTGTAGAAGCCGGTGAGCTGCC
>CAYRBQ010000764.1:0-2137 GCA_964422305.1 uncultured Reyranella sp.
TGAGCTCCTCGGTGCGCGGATCGTTCTGGACGTTCCACGCCGACCAGTCGAGCACGGGCTCGTGCTCGATGTTCGTGTAGCCGGGCTTGAAGCGGAACAGCGAACGGTCGTCCATCCGCGAGGGCCGCACGATCTTGCCGGGATTGAGGATGTTCTCGGGATCGAACAGGTCCTTGACCGTCTCGAAGGCCTTGGTGAGTCGCGGCCCGAACTGCCAGGCCACCCATTCCGAGCGAACCAGCCCATCGCCGTGCTCGCCCGAGTAGGCGCCCTTGTATTCGCGGACCAATGCCGACGCCTCCTCGGCGATTGCGCGCATCTTGGCGGCACCCTCGCGACGCATGTCGAGGATCGGGCGGACGTGAAGAGTGCCCACCGACGCGTGCGCGTACCAGGTGCCCCTGGTGCCGTGCCTCTCGAACACCTCGGTGAGGCGTTGCGTATAGTCGGCGAGATGCTCGAGCGGGACGGCGCAGTCCTCGATGAAGGAGACCGGCTTACCGTCGCCCTTCATCGACATCATGATGTTGAGCCCGGCCTTGCGGACCTCCCAGAGCGCAGCTTGCGGGCCGGGCTCGGGCATCTCGACGACGCTGCCGGGCAGGCCGAGATCGCCCATCAGCTCGACGAGGCGCGCGAGGTCCTTGAGCTGGTCCTCGCGCTCCTCGCCTGCGAACTCGACCAGCAGGATCGCCTCGGGCCTGCCGATCAGCGCGCGCTCGATGACCGGCCGGAAGGCCGGATTGGCCCGCGCCAGCTCGATCATCGTGCGGTCGACCAGCTCCACGGCAGCCGGCTTCAGCTTCACGATGTGCTGCGCAGAATCCATCGCCTTGTAGAAGCTCGGGAAGTTCACGACGCCCAAGGTCTTGTGCTTGGGCAGCGGCGCCAGATTGAGCGTGAGTCGCTCTGTGACCGCCAGCGTGCCCTCGCTGCCGACCAGCAGGTGCGCGAGGTTCACCGAATTGTCGGTCGTGTAGGGCCGCTCCGACTGCGGGAAGAAGATGTCGAGGTTGTAGCCGCCGACCCGCCGCAGCACACGCGGGTACATGCGCTCGATCTCCTCGCGCTCGGCGAAGGCGATCTCGGCCACCTTGTCGGCGATGGCGCGCACGCCTGCCGGCATGTCCTCGGGCCGCGCCGAGCCGAAACGCGCGCGCTGGCCGTTGGCCAGCAGAGCGTCGATCGAGGCGACGTTGTGCACCATGTTGCCGTAGCGGATCGAACGGGAGCCGCAGGAGTTGTTGCCGGCCATGCCGCCCAGGGTGCATTGCGCCGAGGTCGAGACGTCGACCGGATACCAGAGCCCGTGCGGCTTCAGCCAGGCGTTGAGCTGGTCGAGCACGACGCCGGGCTGCACCGTGACTTGGCGCTTGGCCTTGTCGAAGCCCACGACCTCGCGCAGGTACTTGGAGCAATCGATGACCAGCGCGTCGCCGACCGTCTGGCCGCACTGCGAGGTGCCCGCACCCCGCGGCAGGATGGCGGCCTTGGCGTCGCGCGCCACGTCGACGGCGAGCGCCAGGTCGGCCTCGTCACGCGGCACCACCACGCCGACCGGCTCGACCTGGTAGATCGAGGCGTCGGTCGAGTAGCGGCCGCGCGAGGCCCTGTCGAACAGGACCTCGCCCTTCAGCGTCTTCCGCAGGTTCCGTTCGAGCGCGCTCAGTCGAGCTTCACCCCGGCCGCTGCGACGACCTTCTGCCACTTCTCGATCTCGGCGCGGATGCGCTTGGCGAAGTCGGCCGCGGATTCACCGCCGATCATCGCCGTCTGGTCTTTCCATATCTGCTGCAGCTTCGGATTGGCCAGCGCCTTCACCACCTCGGCGTGCATGCGGTCGATGATGGGCTTCGGCGTGCCCTTGATCGCCCACAGGCCGTACCAGGTCGAGACGATCCAGTTGGGCACGCCGATCTCGGCCGCGGTCGGGATGTCCGGGAACTCGGAATTGCGCTGCGGCGTCGCGACGGAGAGCCCGATCAGGCGCTTGGCGCGGATCTGCGCCGCCGAGGTGCCCATGCCGTCGAACATCATGTCGGCGTTGCCGGCCAGCAGGTCCTGCATCGCGGGGCCCGCGCCGCGATAGGGCACGCGGGTGAGGTCGGTCTTGGTCTCGAGCTTGAAGAGCTCGCCC
>CAYRBQ010000765.1:0-2132 GCA_964422305.1 uncultured Reyranella sp.
ACACCTCCGGGCTGCATGCAATGCCAGCAGCTTGGGAGGCTCGTGCGGTCGGTTGTGTCCGCCGTCGTGGTGGTTCAGGCACGGTCAGGACCGTGCCGGCATTGCGCTCGTCACCGAGCGGTCGTCAGCTCATTGGTGCATCCTTGCGAAAGCCGGCTTCTCGACCCCGACCAGGGTGTCGTAGGCCTTGAAGAAGGTCTCCTCCGGGGTCTTGGTGACGCCGCTGTCGTGGTAGATGGCCTTCAGCCACAGCGCCACCTTGCTGAAGGAGCCCCGCGGGAGGAATCGCTCCATCATGGTCGCACGCAGCATCTCCTCGCCCTTGGCGACGTAGGTCGCATCGCGCTGCCCGCCGTCGGCAAGATGCCGGCATGCCCAGCGGCCGTACATCAGCTCTGCCCGTGCGATTTCCGGCGCCGACGACGGCTTGTCCGTCAGTTCTGCCGCCCGGCAAAGTTCAACGCCAATAGCGTGGCTTCGCGCCGCGAGGCAGAGCGGCAGGATACGTTCGAGCTCCTCCAACCGCAGGATCTTCGCGCCATTGGGCTCCAGGCGCAGGAATCGGTCCCATATCTTCCAGCGGGCGTCACTCGCCCGGGAAAATTCAGGTTCCGCCGGATCGCCGTCGACCAGCCACCTGCATAGGCCACGCGTTTGCCACCATTCGTATGACCGGAAGCACTCACTCATATCGCCTTCCGGCGGCGCAGGCTGTGCCGCCATCCATGCATCGAGTTTCTGTGCCAGCGGCATCATCGTCTCGCGCAGCCCGACAAGATGAGCCTGGATCAGATCGTCCAACGTGCTCGCCACATAGTTCGAGCGATTGAACGGCCCGGTCTTCTCCGGCTCGAACTTCACCAGGCGGGGTACATGGAACTCGAGATAGAACGCGCGATCGCGTTCGGGATCGAAGGTCCTCGACATCATTGCCCCCGTTGCGGGCGGGCGACGGCGCGCTCGCCACCCACGATTCGTTCAACCACACCGTTGCGCGCGTTGCCAGTGCCGACCGTGACGATGGTCAGGTTCCTGTTCTTCAGATTCTCCAGCGCTTTGTCAGCAGCCTCCGGAGACAGACGCCCGCTCTTCATAGCCCCCTCAATGCTGATTCTTGCATCCTCTCGTGCTCCCGCAAGAGAACGATCGGGCTGATGTGCCCGCCCACCCGGGCTGATCGACGTCTCCGCGCTACGCCATTTCGAATCCCACACGTAAACCTCACCGTCGCGACTGACCGAGACCACGTCCGGCCCACGCTCACCGGCCTTGCGGCCGTACTCCACGATCGTATGGTCGGGGAAGCTGCGAGCGATGTCGTTGGCCAGACCGTACTCGCCTCGCAGTCCCTTCCGGTGGCTCTCGTTTTCCGGCAGATAGTCGCGGCCCGCTGCCGGCTCGCCGACCTTCGGGTCCAGACGTATGCCCGCGGCCGTGTCGATCCCGTCGTCACCGCCGTATTGATCCCTGTCGGGGCGCCTTTCTCTTTCGTTGAGCCAATTCTCGATCGACCGCGCAGCCGCCGCGCCCGGCCCGGCGCTGTCGGGCTGGGGCGTGGTTGCGGTGGAGGGCGGAGAGGTCGACGGCCGCCCTCGACCCAGCTTATCGAGCAGCGTGGGCAGGCCGGGAGGCGGTGGCGGATGGTTGTGACCGGGACCAGGCGGGCGTGGAGCGGGTGTCGGTGCGGGCGGACGGCTCGGCGGCCTCCCCGGCGGCACCTGCACGGGAACGATGTGCCGAGGATCGAACGGCTCCGCGGCCTCCCGCACGATGCCCGCGCCGGCCGTATCGCCGACGACGCGCGCCACGATGGCGTCGATGTCGGCGCCGGTTGCAGGACGGCCCTCGACGGTCTCGAAGCCGTCGAGGAGATCGCGCATCTCAGCGTGGACCGCGGCGTCGAGGCTATCGGTGCCGATGCCTCGTTCCTGAAGCGCACGATCGACGCCGAGCCGTGCCCACAGGTGGCGGGCGAAGGCCGGATCGTCCGCGTCCTCGGCGATGGCCTTCTGCCATCCGATGAAGCGTTCGAAGTCTCCGTCGTCGAGCGCCAGGCGATGGCGGTCGAGATCGAGTACGGCGAAGGCTTCGGGCTCGTAGACGATCTGGCGGTCGAGGCGTTCGTACAGTTC
>CAYRBQ010000766.1:0-2126 GCA_964422305.1 uncultured Reyranella sp.
GCGACCTGCTGGAGTTTGCGCGCCGCCACCTCTTCGTAGGAGAGCACGTCGGCAGCCTCGACGTAGAGCAGGTCCTGCTCGCGCGCCCAGTCGCGCCGGTTGTTGCCGGGATCGCGGCTGAGCGGTCCCAGCACGACCGCCGGCAGCAATCTCGAAAGCTTGGCGAGCTCGATGGCGGTCTGCGCGATGCGCGGGGCATGGCTGGCGACGGGCCGGGAGAGGTGACGGAGCGCCACGTGGCGGCCGGCGTCCTCGCTCTCGTGCGGACGCAGGATGATGTCGACCGGCACGCCCTGCGGCAGATCGAGGGTGATCGGCTTGTTGGTCTCGCCCATGCCGCCGGCGATGTGCGGCGGAATCTCCATGCCGATCGCCTCGGCGCGCCGGCGCGTCGTCACCAGGACCGGCGCGTCCTGCGCCAGCCCCTGCAGCCGTTGCAGGGCGCGGGGGCCGCAGGATTCGGCGGCGATCACCAGCCCGCCGGCGCCGTCCTCGTCGCGCAGCACGACGATGCCGCCGCGGCGCAGCTCGGCCATGGCGCGCTCGACGGAGGCTACTGCAGACGCGGTGCGGGAATGGACCTGACCGGAACTCATGCCTTTGTCTATCACGTCACGGGAATTTGCCGAAGTGAACCGCTTTTGCGCCCAAATCGTACCAGATAGAGTGGCTTCGGGGCGGCTCGCAGGTAGCAGACACATGTCGGTCAACAATCGTGGCAAGAAGGTCCTGCTGGTCGACGACGACCAGGCGTTGCGCGCCGTACTCGCCGAGCAGCTCGATCTCTATGACGGTTTCACCACCATCCAGGTCGGCACGGCCGCCGAAGGCCTGGAGAAGGCCAAGCTCGCCCACTACGACGCGATCCTGCTCGACATCGGCCTGCCCGACATGGACGGCCGTGAGCTCTGCAAGCTGATGCGCCGCCAGGGCGTGCGTGCACCGGTCATCATGCTGACGGCGGCCGACAGCGACGCCGACACGATCCTCGGCCTCGAATCGGGCGCCAACGACTATGTGACCAAGCCCTTCCGCATCAACGTCCTGCTGGCCCGCTTGCGGGCCCATCTGCGGCAGCATGAGCGCAGCGAGGACGCGGTGATGACCATCGGGCCCTACGAGTTCCATCCGGCCGCCAAGATGCTGATGGAGAAGGGCGGCAAGAAGAAGATCCGGCTGACCGACAAGGAAGCTTCGATCCTGAAGTACCTGTTCCGTGCGGGCGATCGGCCGGTGGCGCGCGACATCCTGCTGAACGAGGTCTGGGGGTACAATGCGGGCGTCACCACGCATACGCTCGAGACCCACATCTATCGGCTGCGTCAGAAAATCGAGAAGGAGCCCGCCAGCGCGGCGATCCTGGTCACCGACCGTGGCGGCTATCGTCTTCAACCCTAATTGAAATAGGGGCTTGCCAGAAGATGAACAAGGCGTCATCTTTTGTCGAAGAACACTGAATTGCGCCCGGGGAGGGCGACGCCATGGCCACGCAGCGCATCTACTCCCTGCCCGTCGAGACCACCCAGTGGAGGTTCGACGGCAATGTAGAAATTCTCTTCAACTGGGAATACGAGGACGGCTCGGCGCCGCTGCTCGAGCTCTACGAGAAGGGCAAGCAGCAGCAGTGGGACGCCAGCAAGCGGCTCGACTGGTCGCTCGAGCTCAATCCCGACAATCCGATGGAGCTCAAGGACGAGGCGATCTCGATCTACGAGACGGACCACTGGCGCAAGATGACCGACAAGGAGAAGGCATGGTTGCGCCGCCATCTCCAGGCCAACTCGATCTCGCAGTTCCTGCACGGCGAGCAGGGCGCGCTGATCGCCACGTCGAAGATCGTCGAAACCGTGCCCGACATGAACGCCAAGTTCTACGCCGCCACCCAGGTGATGGACGAGGCACGCCACGTTGAGGCCTACAAACGCCTGCTGCACGAAAAATTCGGGCTGGCCTACCCGATCAACAAGGCGCTGAAGACGCTGCTCGAGCAGATCCTGACCGACCGGCGCTGGGACATGACCTATCTTGGTATGCAGGTCTTGATCGAAGGTCTTGCCTTGGCAGCCTTCCAGTCGATTCGCGACAAGTCGGGCAACACGCTGGCTGGCGCGGTCAACGCCTACGTC
>CAYRBQ010000767.1:0-2124 GCA_964422305.1 uncultured Reyranella sp.
GCTGTCGACCAACAAGGACCAGGCCGTGACCGCGACCGTGGCCGACGCGCTGCGGCTGGGCTGCTCGGCGATCGGCTTCACGATCTATCCGGGCTCGGAAGACCAGTACGAGATGATGGAAGAGATCCGCGAGATGTCGGAGGAGGCCAAGTCGGTCGGCCTCGCCGTCGTCATGTGGTCCTATCCGCGCGGCGGCAAGCTCGACAAGGCGGGCGAGACGGCGCTCGACGTCTGCGCCTACGCCGCCCACATGGCCGCCCTGCTCGGCGCGCACATCATCAAGGTGAAGCCGCCGACCGACGTGCTGTGGCAGCCCGAGGCGAAGGCCGCCTACGAGAAGGCCGGCGTCGACAAGTCGACGCTGGCGGCGCGCATCAAGCACGTCATGCAGGCGACCTTCAACGGCCGCCGCATCGTCGTCTTCTCGGGTGGCGAGGCGAAGGATCTCGAGGGCCTGTTCACCGAGATCCGCGGCCTGCGCGACGGCGGCGCCAACGGCTCGATCATCGGCCGCAACACCTTCCAGCGCCCGCGCGACCAGGCGCTCGACATGCTCGACAAGATCATCGGCATCTACCAGGGCAAGATGTAACGCCTCGCGGGGAGGCTTTGGGCGCGAGTCCGCGCCTAGAGCAGCCCCTCGCGGCGAATGTACTTCGCGATCTCGTCGGCCATCAGCTTGTTGCCGGCGGCGCTCGGGTGGCCGTCGCCCACGATGTACGGATTGGGCCCACCCGCCTCGCGGTTCTTCAGAAAGCTCTCGGTCAGGTCGAGCAACCGAATGTTGCCGACGACCTTCGCCAGGCCCGCCGGCGGGCCGTAGTAGTTCGTCGGCAGGTAGACCACGAGCAGCTTCGCACCCATCGCGGCGACCGTGCTCTCCAGCTCGCGAAGAAGGAAGCCCATGGCCCGATCCTTCTCGGCCTCGTCGGCCTCCCGGAACGTGGCGCGTGCGTATTCGATGCGGCCGTGGATCACGTCGACGCCGTGCGTCAGCCAGCTCACCGGGTTGCGATAGTCGCCCGAAAGCTGCTCCTGCAGGCGTCGCACGCCGTTGCTCCACGGCGGAGCGATCCTGAGTTTGCCCTGCTCGTCCGTCGCGACATGCGAGACGTCGTAGCAGAAGGGATAGTAGGACGGCGCGCACGGCATCACGTTGCGCTCGAAGTGATGGGCGATCATGCCGTAGATCACCAGCTTCGGCGCAAGGTCACGATGCCGCCTCAGGACCTGCAGCGACTGCGTGGTGCCGTAGCTCGCCATGGCGAAGTTGGAGAGGCTCGCGTTCAGCTCGCGGCCGAGCCTGTTGGCGTAGGTCTCGGGGTTCGGCAGCGCGTAGCCCCAGGTGAACGAGTCGCCCACGACGACGATGTCGACCTTGGCGGGGCTTTTCTGCCCCGGTCCGTCGACGCGGGCGCCGCGGTCGTCGGTGTAGACGTCGAAGGCGAAGGCCTTGCGGTCCTTGATCGCGGGATAGATGCGCCGGTTGTGCGAGCTGGGATTGGCGATCGCGCCGATCTCGGGATCGAACAGCACCAGGGGGTCGCCTTCCACCGACATGGCGATCCCCGGCACGGTCAGATAGGCGGCGATCCAGATTCCCAGGAGAAGGCCGACGACCGTCGACACCAGTGTCAGCGCTGCAGTCTTGAGTTTCTTGGCCTGGCTCACGTTTCCCTGCTCGGCAGTCGGCGCCATTAGACCATCATGCCGCGCGGCAAGGAAGGCGCGTCGACTCGACGCCACGGCAGAGACCGCATAAACCATCGCCAGCCGAACGAACCGTCCATGACCCGCCTCTATCTCATCTCGCCCGAGCGCATCGAGCATCCGTCCATCTTCGCCGACGAACTGCGCTCTGCCCTGAACGGCGGCGACGTCGCCGCCTTTCAGCTCCGGCTGAAGGACGTCGACGACGCCACGATCGCGCGCGTCGCCGACACGCTGCGACCGGTCTGCCAGCAGCGCGACGTGGCCTTCATCATGAACGATCGTCCCGACCTCGCGGTGAAGCTCGACTGCGACGGCGTGCATGTCGTCCAGGACGACATGCCTTACGCCGAGGCGCGACGCATCGTCGGGCCCGACCGGCAGGTCGGCGTCACCTGCAAGGCTTCGCGGCAT
>CAYRBQ010000768.1:0-2123 GCA_964422305.1 uncultured Reyranella sp.
GCAGGCCCGCCTCGTAGAGCGTGTCGGCCAGGAACAGCGCCGTGAGCGGCGTCAGCTCGGTGGGCTTCAGGACCACGCAGTTGTTGGTCGCGAAGGCCGGGGCCAGCTTGTGCGCCACCATGTTCAGCGGATGGTTGAACGGCGTGATGGCCGAGATGGCGTTCAGCGGCTGGCGCAGGGTGAAGATCTTGCGGTTCTTGCCGTGCGGGGTGAGGTCACAGGAGAAGGTCTGGCCGTCGTCCTGCAGGCAGAGCTGGCCCGCGAAGGTGAAGACGTCGTAGGCGCGGCCGACCTCGTAGAGCGAGTCCTTGAGGCAGAGACCGCTCTCGAGCGTGATCAGGCGCGACAGCTCTTCCTTGCGCGCCACGAGAAGATCGGCGGTCTTGAGCAGGATCTGCTGGCGCTGGTAGCGCGTCAGCCTGGGCTTGTAGTCGTGGGCGATCTGGAAGGCCTCAGCCACCAGCTCCGGCGTGGCGCGCGGCACGGTGCCGACCAGGCGGTTGTCCCAGGGAAAGCGGACCTCAAGGCGGTTGCCCGTGTCGACCTTCTTGCCGGCGATGCGCAGATGCTCGGTGCGCACCTCGCTGCGGATCATCGTATCCATGTGTCAGGCCACCAGATTGAGAGCGAGGTCGAAGGCGTCGAAGTTGCGCCACCGGTGCGAGCCGGCCGGCGCGGTCAGCTTGCGGTTGCAGATCAGCGGCACACGCTGCTCGGAGATGCCGCCGTGGCTGCGCAATGGCTCGGTGAGGCCCGAGAGGTCGTGCTTGGCGGCCGAGGTGCCGAGCACCTTGTGCTTGGTCGAGACGACCACGATGTCGCCCAGCCGCTCCGGCGGCAGCTCGAAGCGCGCGGCGGCCTCCGCCTTGGTCAGCACCGCCTCGATGCCGTCCATGGCCTTGAGCCTGGCGATCATCGGCGCCGGATCGGCGCAGTAGACGACGGCGTAGGAGCCCAGCGCGCCGTGGTGGACGACGTAGGGATCGGTGATCGGGAGAATCACCTTGGCCTTGTCCTTGCCCAGCCAGCCGTCGAACAGGTCCTGCAGGTAGATCACGTCCGGCTGGCCGTCGGCCCGGAACTTGGCGTTCATGCCGTGGTCGGCGGTCAGCACGATGGTGCAGCCCATCGCGTCGAGCTTCGCCATGTAGCCGTCCATCATGGCGTAGAAGTCGTTGGCGACCGGCGTGCCGGGCGCGTGCTTGTGCTGGATGTAGTCGGTGGTCGAGAGATACATGATCTCCGGCCGGTCGCGCTCCATCAGCTTGACGCCGGCGGCGAACACGAACTCCGAGAGGCCGGCGCTGTAGACGTCCGGCACCGGCATGCCGACCAGCGCATTGACGCCCTCGATGCCGTTCTCGGCCAGCGTCGCCTTGTCGGACTTCTCCGAGGAGAAGCTGCACGCCTTGCCGGCCGCCAGCTCGAGGCCCTTGCCCAGCAGGCCGCGCAGCTTGTCCTTGGCGGTAACGACGGCGATGCGGCAGCCGGCACGCTGGAAGCTCGGGAACAGGGTTTCGATCCTCAGAAACTTCGGATCGTTCATCATCACCTCTTTCCCGGTCTCGGGATCGAGGAAGTAGTTGCCGCTGATGCCATGCATCGCGGGCGGGCGGCCGGTGACGATCGAGAGGTTGTTGGGGTTGGTGAAGCTCGGCACCACGCAGTCGGCCAGGAGGTTCGTCCCCTCCTTCATCACCTTGGCGAACCAGGGCGCGCGGCCCGCCTTGACCGTCTCCTCGATGTAGCCGGGTTCGGAGCCGTCGATGCAGACCACGACCGTCGGCCGCTTGGGCAGCTTGTAGGTCCGGCCGTTGACGGTGATCTCGCCGCCTATGGTGTTCATGCTGTCGGGTGCCATGTTCTACTCCGCCGCCAGTGCGGGACCGCCGTTGCTAACCCGCATCTCCGCCAGGACCTCGCGCACCGCTTCCAGCGCGCCCTTCATGTGCTCGGGATACAGCCGGCCGATGCAGCCCATGCGGAAGGAATCCGCGACGGTGAGCTTGCCGGGATAGATCACGTAGCCACGGTCCTTCAGCCCGTCATAGAAGCGCTGGAAGACGAACTTGGGGTCGGTCGGCATGTGGAAGGTGACGATGATCGGCGCCTGCAGCTCGTTG
>CAYRBQ010000769.1:0-2123 GCA_964422305.1 uncultured Reyranella sp.
GCCGCGATAGTAGGTCCGCTGCGGCGACGACACCGGCACATACCGGGTCTGGACGGGTGCCGAATAGACCGGCGCCGAATAGTAGGTCGGCGCCGGGCGATAGTAGGTCGGTTGCGAATAGTAGACCGGCTGGCTCACGTAGTTGTTGGAGTAGCCGGAGTAGCCGTAGCCGTTCGAATAGCCGTAAGCCGGCGCACCGTAGCCGTAGGTCGTCGGATAGCCGGATTGCTCGACACATCCCGCCGTAACCATCGCCAGGCCCGCGGCGGCGAGCCAACTCGGGTTGCGCATCTGGGACCCTCCCATTCCGGGAGCTTCACGGGCGACAATGGCGCGCCCTTGTCCCAAGTGGGATTTGTTGAAGGCACGCATCTGAAAAAAAGATCGGCTCCCGGGCAGAGAGCCCGGGAGCCGATCCGTCGTCCACCGAACGGCAGGGCACTAGCGCTGGAAGGCGTCGGGGATGCCGTCGCCGTTGGCGTCCATGTCGTTGGTATTGCGCACGCCGTCGCGGTCCATGTCGCCGTAGGGGCGTCGCTGGGCGGCTGCGGCCGACTGCGAATAGAACGGATTGCCGCTCTGGTTGCTGTAGTAGCCCTGATTGTAGTAGCCCGAGCGATAGGCGGTGTTGCTCGAGTAGTACGGGCTGCTGCTGTAATAGCGGTTGTTGTAGCCGCTGTTGTAGGCATACGAATTGTCGTAGCCGGTCTGCGTGCACGCGGCGGTCGCGGTCAGCAGGCCCGCCGCCGTCACGATCTTCAACACGTTCATGCTTGCCTCCGTCGGGAATTGACTCCCGGACAACGAGGTAAGCGCCCGCCGGTGGCATTGCCCCGGCGAAAAGATGAAGTTGGGTAAAGACGGCGCGACGGCAACCGCCGCGCCGCGGTCACAATCCGCTCAAAGCGCACCCGGCGCCGGGCCCTTCGTCACCTTGGCGTTGAGCTTGGGCGGGTGGGTGACGATCGACTTCAGCGCCGCGGTGGGCTTCCTGAGCTTGGCCAGGTTGGGCAGCGGCCGGGCGAGGCCGGGGATCGACTTGAAGGCCGTCTCCATGGCGTGGGCGGCGCCCAGGACCTCGCCGTCGCCGCGGAAGCGGCCGATCACCTGCAGGCCGAACGGCATCTTCTTGTGGTCGAGGCCGCAGGGCAGGGAGACGGCCGGGTTGCTGGTCAGGGTGACGAAGTATTTGGTCGCCATCCAGTGGTAGTAGTTGTTGAGCTTCTTGCCGTCGATCGTGTCGAGGTAGAGCTGCTTCCACGGGAACGGAGTCACGCCGACCGTCGGGCCGATCACGATGTCGTAGTCCTTGTAGAGGTTCTGGAAGCTGCGGAAGATCCGCGTCTGCTCGCCGTGCGCCCAGGCGAAGTCGGCCAGCGACAGCTTCGCGCCCAGCTCGTAGTTGGCGATGATGTTGGGCCCCAGCAGGTGCTTCTTGTTCTTGTAGAGGTCCTGGTAGCGCGACAGGAAGCTGACGGCGCGGATCACGTCGAAGCAGCGGTCGGCGCCGCCATAGTCGATCTCGACCCTGTCGAGGCGGCGGAACAGATGCTTCATCGCCTTGATCTTCCCGCGGAAGGCCTGGCGGATGCCCTTCTCGACGGGCGCGCCGCCGTAGTCCTCGGTGTAGGCCACGCGCAGGCTGCCGAGGTCGACCGGCCACGGCTCGGCATAGGCCATCGGGTCGAGCGGGAAGGAGAGCGGGTCGGTGTCGTGCTGGCCGATCTGCGTGGCGTAGAGCAGGCAGGTGTCGGCGACCGAGCGGCCCATCGGGCCCAGCACCGAGATCGGCGTCCAGCCCATGGCGCGGCGTTCGACCGCGACCATGCCGGGCGAGGGACGGAAGCCCACGACGCCGCAGAACGACGCGGGATTGCGCAAGCTGCCGCCGGTGTCGGAGCCGGTGCAGACCGGCAGCATGTCGGTGGCGAGCGCCACCGCCGAGCCGCCGGAGGATCCACCCGGGTTGAGCATCGGGTTGAAGGGATTGCCCGACGCGCCCCACACCGGGTTGCGGCTGTTCGAACCGGCGCCGAACTCCGGCACGTTGGTCTTGCCGACGACGACGGCGTCGGCGGCGCGCACGCGGCCGACCATCACGTTGTCGTAGGCCGGGACGAAGT
>CAYRBQ010000770.1:0-2123 GCA_964422305.1 uncultured Reyranella sp.
CGCCTCGTGCAGGGTGGGCGTGCCCTCGGTCTCGACGGCCACGATCTTCGTGCCCTCGCCGATCGCCGCCGCGCAACCCGCGATCAGGCCGCCGCCGCCGACCGCCACCAGCAGCGCGTCGAACCTGGCCTGCTCGGCGAACTCGAGCGCGACGCTGCCCGCGCCCGCAAAAACGACCTCGTCCTCGTAGGCCGGCACGATCAGCGCGCCGGTCTCGGCCGCGCGCGTCTCCGACGCCGCACGCGCCTCGGCGTAGACGGCGCCGATCTGGTGGACGGTCGCGCCATAGCTTTTCAGCCGCGCGACCTTGGCGGGTGCCGCGATGGTCGGCACGAAGATCTCGGCCTTGTGGCCCAGCGCCCGGGCGGCATAGGCCGCGGCGGCGCCGTGGTTGCCGCCCGAGGCGGCAACGATGCCGGCAGTGGGCACCTTCGACGCCAGCAGCTTGTGAAAAGCGCCGCGGCCCTTGAACGAGCCGCTGAGCTGCAGCGATTCGAGCTTGAGCGCGAGCGGCGCGGCGACTCCCAGCGAGCCGGCGGGCAGCTCGATCACCGGCGTGCGGCGCACATGCGGGCGGATGAGGCTCCAGGCGGCCTCGACCTCTTTGCGGCTGATCATCGGAACGTCTTTCTCATTACTTTTTCCTCCCCCGCAGACGGGGGAGGAGGAGAAGATCAGAGACGGCAGGCCGGGACGTGGCGCAGGTAGTGGTCGAAGTCCGGCGTCGAGGCGCGCGGGTCCTTCGCCTCCTCGTCGTAGCGGCGCAGACGCACCGCCTCGGCGTGATAGGGGTTGGCGCGGAACGCCTCGACCTCGTCGGCCGACATCAGCCCGCCCTGCAGCTTGAGGCTGCGCACCGAGTCGGGCGCGAGCTTGCCGAAATAGTCGGACTCGACGGTGCAGAGATAGCGCTTGGCCGTGACGTGCAGGCGGACCGGCTCGCTGACCGCGGGGCCGAAGCGCTCGGCCAGCCACTTGGCCCCCAGCTCCTCGTGCACGTCGTCGACGCCGCGCGAGGCGGGATCCTCGCCGAGCGTATGGATCATGTGGCCGACATCGTGCAGCAGCGAGGCGAGCACCGTCGCGGGCGGCGCGCCGTCGGCTTCGGCGAGCGCGGCGGCCTGCAGCGCGTGCTGAAGCTGGTTGATCTCGGAGAGGCCGTAGCGCTTCGTGGCGCGGCCGACGAAGATGTCCAGGAGCTCCTGGCGAAGGGGATCGCTCATGCGGTCACTCTATCACTTCTCTGCCCCCGCGAAGCGGGGGAAGTGCCGCGTCTTACGCGGCGAAGGGGGTCAGTCGCCCGCCGCCAGCCTCCGGCGGACCAGCGGGACCCGGAGGTGGCGCCAGACGTAGGCGACCTCGTCGACCTCGACGCCGCCCAGATTGTCGACCCGCTCGCCCAGCCGCTCGCCGCCCAGCCCCTCGTAGAAGAAGCGTGTGGGATTGTCGGCCAGCATCCAAAGCACGACGGTGTCGCAGCGGTCGGCCATGAGCTGGCGGAACAGCGCGTCGAGCAGGCGCCGGCCGAGGCCGCGGTTCTGGAAGTCGGGCTCGACGTAGAGCGTGTAGACCTCGCCCACTTTTAGCTCGCGGCCGTCCAATCCTTCGGGGCGATCGCGCACCGGCCCGCAGCTGCCGAAGCCCACGACGCCCATCTCCTCGTCGTCTGCCACGAACACGCCCCTCGCCTCGCCGGGATCGGCCAGCAGCTGCGACCACCAGGCCGACTGCCGCACGTCGGACATCGAGACCAGCATCGAGTCGGGCAGCAGGCCGGCATAGGTCGCGCGCCAGGTCTCGACATGGACGCGGCCGATGGCCGAGGCGTCGTTGCGGCCGGCGCGGCGGATGCGGCTCACGACTCGTTCGCCTCCGTCTTGCTCGCGCCCGTCTTCCTGGCCAGCGTCGCGGCGAAGAAGCCGTCGGTGCCGTGCTTCAGCGGCGAGAGCCTGAGGTACGGCGCGTCGGCGACGTCGGGCGGCGGCTCGGTCGAGAGCACATCGCGCCAGATGCGGCCGACCGGCACGACCTCGAAGTCCGTGTTGCGCTCCAGGAACGACGCGATCTGCTTCTCGTTCTCGGCCGGCAGCACCGAGCAGGTCGCGTAGACGAGGCCGCCGCCC
>CAYRBQ010000771.1:0-2120 GCA_964422305.1 uncultured Reyranella sp.
GAATGCCGCGCTTTGGGGCAAGGATCTCGACCTGGCGGCGGCCGACTACGCGACCAGCAACATCTACGCGCTCTACTGGCTGCTGGCGCGCCTCAAGGGAACGCCGGTCGAACAGGCCGACACCTTCGCCCGCTATGCGATCTTCGTGCAGTGGCGCGGGTGGATCGGCACGCGCTGCCTCGACATCTCGAAGGTGGCAACAGTCATCGGCGCGCCGCCCAAGATCGAGGCGTGCAAGTAGATTTATCGCTGGGACCGCGCCACTCCAGTGGCGCGGTCCCAGCGAAAGAACTCTCCCGCCCTACTCCGCCGCGACGGCCTGCTGGACGAACTTCTTGGCGTCGAAATCCTCGGCGACCTTGAGGTCGTTGCCGATCAGCTTTTCGACGTCGATCTTGGCGTATTCCATCACGCCCATGTCGCCCAGCGCCTTCTGCACCTTGGGACCGAACAGGCCGATCTCCTTGAGGATCGGCACGATGCGGGTGAACAGGCGCGTGCGGAAATTCTGCATGGCGCCCGAGTTATAAGCGTACTCCATCAGCTTATCGACCGGCAGGCCCGAGCGCATCCAGACCTCGGCCTGGTTGAAGCGGTCGCGCATGAAGTAGAGCGCCTCGACGGTGAATTCCTCGCGCTCGGCGCGCTCGGCATCGGAGAGGTGCGGATAGTACTCGCGCAACGCCATGCGGCCGAACGTGACGTGCCGCGCCTCGTCCTGCATGACGTAGGCGTTGACCGAGGCGGCGAGGTTGTTCTTCGCCGAGTCGCGGATGCGCTGGAAGGCTGCCAAGGCAAGACCTTCGATCAAGACCTGCATGCCGAGATAGGTCATGTCCCAGCGCTTGTCGGTCAGCGTCTGCTCGAGAAGGTTCTTGAGCGAATCGGTGATCGGGTAGGCCGACTTGAACTTCTCGTGGATCAGCCGCTTGTAGCTCTCGACGTGGCGCGCCTCGTCCATCACCTGCGTAGCGGCGTAGAACTTGGCGTTCATGTCGGGAACCGTGTTCACGATCTTGGCGGTCGCGATCAGCGCGCCCTGCTCGCCGTGCATGAACTGGCAGATCGAATGGCACTGCAGATTGAAGCGCAGCCAGTCCTTCTCCTTGTCGGTCATCTTCTCCCAGAAGGGCGTGCCGTAGATGGGGATGGTCTCGTCGGCCATGCCCATCGGGTTGCCTTCGTCGAGCTCCTGCGACCAGTCGATACGGGTCGAAGTGTCCCACTGCTGCTGCTTGCCCTTCTCGTAGAGATTCAGCAGGTCGGCCGAGCCGGCGTCGTACTCCCAGTTGAAGGCGATCTCCGTGGCGCCGTCGAACTTCCAGTTCGTGACCTCGACCGGCAACTGATAGATTTTTTGCGTCGTCATGGGCTCTTGCCTCCTGGCGCTGAACCTAGTCCCATCCCATACGGAGCGGCGAATATGACGCTCCGTTCATTTTTCTGGGCGGAAACTAGCACAGTCTGTTAGGAGAATCCTCCCGGAAAAGCAGAATTCTGAAGACGGATTTTTGATGGCCTACAACCAGTTGCGCATCGCCAAGATCATCCAGGAGACGCCCGATGCGCGCTCCTTCGTCCTCGAGGTCCCGGCCGACCTCGCCGACAAATACCGCTACCGCGCCGGCCAGTTCCTGACCTTCCGGGTGCCGCATGCCGACGGCGCCTTCAACCGCTGCTATTCGCTGTCGAGCGCACCCGAGACGGATGCCCTGCCCAAGGTGACCGTCAAACGGGTCGTGGGTGGCAAGGGCTCCAACTGGTTCCACGACGCGCTGAAGGAGGGCGGCACGCTCGACGTGCTGCCGCCGGCCGGCCGCTTCGTTCTGGACGAGGGCGAGGCCCCGCTCCTGCTGTTCGGCGGCGGAAGCGGCATCACGCCGATGATGTCGCTGATCAAGAGCGCCCTGAAGGCCGGCAAGCGGCGGATGCGCCTCTACTACGCCAATCGCGACAAGGCCTCGGTGATCTTCGACGCCGAGTTCGAGGCGCTGCTCGCGGCCAATCCCGGCCGCCTCGAGATCGTCCACCATCTCGACGCCGTGCAGGGCCTCACCAAGCCGGAAGAGATCGCCGCGACGCTCGAGGGCTTCGAGAACGCCGAGGCCTATCTCTGCGGT
>CAYRBQ010000772.1:0-2119 GCA_964422305.1 uncultured Reyranella sp.
CCGCGATTCGTGCAGCAGTCCGCCGTCGAGTTTCTGGGCGAGGCTGCACGGCGTCTCGCCGAGGTTGGTCGCGATCGAGAGCACCGCCTCGTTGCCGAGCCGCCATCGCGCCAGAACGGCGGCCGGCCCGATCGCGGTCGCGCCGGCCGCGCGCGCGCCGTCGAGATGCGGCACGAGCTTCTCGGCGCGCAGCCGCAACAGGGTTCGATAGAGCGCACGGCGGCGGGCGCCGTGCTCGGGATGCGCCGTTGGCCGGCTCTGCTCGAACGTGGCGAGCGCGTTGGGATCGGGGATGCGCGAGGCATCCTGGCCCTCTGCGAACCCCTTGAAGCTCGCGAACTCGCGCCGCCGTCCCTCGCGCACGGCGTCGGCCAGGGCGCCGTGATGGTCGGTGAAATAGAGGAACGGCGAGCAGCTCGCCTCTTCCTCGCCCATGAAGATCATGGGGATCTGCGGGCAGAGAAGCTGCAGCGCGACCGCCGCCTCGAGCCTCTCCGGCGGCGCGAAGCTCGTGAGGCGGTCGCCGAACGGCCGGTTGCCGACCTGGTCGTGGTTCTGCAGGAAGCTTACGAAGGCGGTCGGGGACAAGTCGGCGCTCGGCGTGCCGCGCCGCTCGCCCTTGCGATAGGCGGAGGCGTCGCCCTGATAGACGAAGCCCTCCGACAGGGCGCGTGCCAGCCGTTCGGCGGGCCGGTCGGCATAGTCGGCATAGTAGCCGTCGCTTTCGCCGCTCAGCAGCACATGAAGCACATGGTGCAGGTCGTCGTTCCACTGCGCATCGAAGTCGCCGCGCAGGTGCGAGGCGATGTTGCCGTCATGCTCCAGAACGAGATGAACGTGCCGGCCGGGCGGGAGCGAGCGGCGGATCTCGGCCGCCATCTCGTCGAGGAAATCGGCCTCGGAGATCGCGTGCACCGCATCGAAGCGCAGCCCGTCGAAGCGATAGTCGTGGATCCAGTGAAGCGCGTTCTCGATGAAGTAGCGCCGCACCTCGGGCCGGCGGAAGTCGATGGCCTCGCCCCACGGCGTGGCGATGTCCTTGCGGAAGAAGGAGGGCGCATAGGCGCCGAGATAGTTCCCGTCGGGGCCGAAGTGATTGTAGACGACGTCGAGGAACATCGAGACGCCGAGCCCGTGCGCGGTGTCGACCAGGCGGCGCAACTGGTCGGGCGTGCCGTAGCTGCGATCCGGCGCGAAGGGCAGCACGCCGTCGTAACCCCAGTTGCGCGCGCCGGGGAACTCGTTGACCGGCATGAGCTCGACGGCGGTGATGCCGAGGTCGCGCAGTCGCGGCAGCGCCGCCTCGATGCCGGCGAAGCCGCCCAGGGTGCCGGCGTGCAGCTCGTAGAGCACGGTCTCGCGCCACGGCCGCCCCTGCCAGCCGGCATGCCGCCAGGTATAGGCGCGGGGATCGACCAGTACGCTGTATCCATGCACGTCATCGGCCTGCGCCCGCGCCGCAGGATCGGGCACGGCGAGCTCGCCGCCGATATCGAAGCGGTATCGCGTGCCCGGGACGGCCGGTGCCGTGGCCTCGAACCAGCCGCCCTCCATCGGCGTCATCGGCAAGGATCCCCTATGCTCGATTTCGAGATCCACGTGGTGCACGGCGGGCGCCCAGAGACGGAACAAGGCCGTCCCGTCGGGTTGCACCGTGGCGCCGAACCACGGCCGCGCCGTGCCGGACCCGACGATCGTCATCGGGCCTGCTGGGGCGGCTCGTTGGCCAACAGCACCACGACGCTGCGGCCGGCGACGGTCACGCTCTCGCCCTCGAGCGTCCGCTCCGGCGCGTCGGGCTCGGCGCTGTCGAGCACGATGCGTGTCGGCCAGGCCGGCGGCGGCAAGGTGAAGGCGCGCTCCTGCTCGCCGGCGTTGAACAGGGCGGTCAGCATCGTCACCGCCCCGTTGCCGCCGCCGCCATTCGCGCCGGCGCGGCGCAGCACCAGAGCCTGCTCGTCGGCCGCGTTCCAGGATTCCTGCGTCACCAGCTCCCCCGAAGGATCGAACCAGGAGATATCGGGCACGCCCTTCGCCGGTTCCTCCTTGCCGTGCAGGAAATACGGCGAGCGCAGCACGGCATGCTCGTGGCGCAGCGCGGCGATGCGCGCGGTGAAGC
>CAYRBQ010000773.1:0-2118 GCA_964422305.1 uncultured Reyranella sp.
GACGAGCGTGGCGCCCTGCTCCCGGCACCAGGCGCGCTGTTCTTCCGTCAGGCCGCAATCGAGGATGCCCAGCGCCAGCGCGCGGCCTTCCGGCGTCGCCCGCAGCGAGCCGATGCAGTCGCGCATCAGGTCGAAATAGGCGGCGTCGCCGCCGGTGATCGCAATGGCTTTGTCCGGCACGGGGCGAAGATGGCGCATCGCCGGACTTTGCGCCACAGTCCGGCCAGGGGAGGGACCCATGCCCAAGCACGTCGACTACTACGTCTCGCTGAACTCGCCTTGGACCTATCTCGGCTCCATGCGCTTCGACGCCATGGCCAGGAAGCACAACGCCCATGTCTCCATCTGGCCGGTCGATTTCGGCTCGGTGTTCGCCGTGTCGGGCGGCCTGCCGCTGCCCAAGCGCGCGCCCCAGCGCCAGGCCTACCGCATGATGGAGCTGAAGCGCTGGCGGGATCAGCTCGGTGTGCCGCTCACGCTCGAGCCCAAGTTCTTTCCGGCCAACGAAGTCCCGGCGGCGAAGTGCGTGATCGCGCTGCGCGAGCTCGGCCGCATGCAAGACGCGATCAAGCTCGCCCATGCGGTGCTGAAGGCGCTGTGGGCCGAGGAGAAGAACACCGGCGATCCGGCCACGCTCAGGGAGATCATCAAGGGCTGCGGCCTCGACGCCGACCTCATCATGAAGTCGAGCGAAGCGCCCGGCATGGCCGAGAAGCGGGAGTCCTACACGCAGTACGCGATCTCGCAGGGCGTGTTCGGCGCGCCCTCCTTCGTCATCGACAAGGAGATCTTCTGGGGCCAGGACCGGCTCGACTTCGTCGAGCGCAAGCTCGCTTCCTAAATCGAGCGCAAGCTCGCGTCCTGGTCAGCTCCCGCCGAGCAAGGCGGCGCCCGCGACGGCAACGCCGTTGTTGATCACGTGCGCCACGATGCTGGGCACCAGCGAATTGGTGCGCCAGCGCAGCCAGCCGAACCACAGGCCGAGCGGCGCGACCAGGAGGATGTGCGCCGGCTCGTAGTGCGCGGCGGCGAAGGCGAGCGAGCTCACGAGGAAGGCGACGAGGTGCCCCCAACGGCCGGCCAGCCAGCCGTAGAGCAGGCCGCGGAAGACCAGCTCCTCGACCAGCGGCGCCAGGACCGCCAGCACCAGCAGGGTCGGTGCCAGCACGGCCGGGTCCCGCATCTGGTCGGTGACCCGGCGCACGCCCTGCGGCTGGATGCCGAGCTGGCTGACCGCGAAGGACAGGATCGTCGTCACCACCACGCCCAGCACGACCAGCCGCCAGCCGACCGGCCGGAAGCCCAGTGCCTGGAGCCCCACCGACAGGCCCAATGGCGCGACGGCGATGGCCACGGCGACCAGGCCCGTGCCGAAGAAGGCGGCAAGCAGGAGCAACATCGTCTTTTCGGGCAGCAGCCAGACCGCCGGGAGGCCGATGGCGACGCCCGCCGCCAGGAAGAGCAGGAGCGACCAGCCGGGAACGCGGTATAAATCCTTTTGAAACAAATGGTTAGACGACTCGTCCACAGGTTTTGACTCCTTCGGCGCCAAGGCTTATACCCCGGCCGCTCAATCGGTCGTGCCGATTTACTCGGTTCCCCTGCCCCGGTTGGCTGGGAGGGGGAGCTCCGCTGATCCGCGAAGGTTCGCGCATCGGCGCGATTTTCGTTTGGGCGAAGGGTTCGTAGGCGGAGTTTTGGAACGGGCATGTTCGAGGGTCTGAGCAAACGTCTGGGCGACGTTTTCGACAAGCTGCGGGGGCGCGGAGCGCTTTCCGAGGCTGACGTCGACGCGGCCCTGCGCGAGGTCCGGACCGCGCTGCTCGAAGCCGACGTGGCGCTGCCCGTCGTCCGCCAGTTCATCGACGAGGTCCGGCCCAAGGCGATCGGCGCCGACGTTATCCGCTCGGTCACGCCGGGCCAGATGGTCGTCAAGATCGTCAACGACCACCTGGTCGAGATGCTGGGCGGCACCGTCGCCGACCTCGACCTCGGCGCCGTCCCGCCGGTCGTGATCCTGATGGTCGGCCTGCAGGGCTCGGGCAAGACCACCTCGACCGCCACGATCGCCTACCGCCTCAGCCAGGGCCCGCAGGGCATGGCGGCCGAGATGTTCGG
>CAYRBQ010000774.1:0-2118 GCA_964422305.1 uncultured Reyranella sp.
ATCGGCGTCGAGGAGGTCGTGGTTGTGGCGATGAACGACGCCGTCCTCGTCGGCCACCGCGACAACCTTCCACGCCTGAAGGACGTCGTGCAGCGCATGTCCGACGGCAAGCACCGCGCGGCGACCGAGCATGCCGTGATCCATCGCCCGTGGGGCAGCTACCAGGACATCGACCGCGGCGAGCGCTTCCGCGCCAAGCGGCTCACGGTGAAGCCCGGCGCCAAGCTCAGCCTGCAGAGCCACAATAGGCGCGCCGAGCACTGGGTCGTCGTGAAAGGCGTCGCCGAGGTAACGCTCGACGGCAAGATCATGACCCTCCACGAAAACGAGTCGACCTACATCCCGATCGGCGGCATCCATCGCCTGGCCAATCCGGGCAAGGAGCTTCTCGAGGTGGTCGAGGTCCAGACCGGCGACTATGTCGAGGAAGACGACATCGTCCGCTACGAAGACATCTACGCCCGCGTCTGACCGTGTTGTTCGGCGCGCACCACGAATGGGGCAAGCTCCGTGAAGTGGTGATCGGGATCTCGCCGGCCGAGGACTTCGTCGTCTTCTACGAGGAGTCCTGCCGCTGGCTGACGCCGGAAGGGCTGGAGTTCAGCCGCCGCCACATGGGCAGGCGCCTGATCGACGTCGATCCGGAATGGGCGCATCGCATCGAGCGGCAGGTCGATGCGCTCGCCGAGCTGGTGGCGCGCGAAGGCGTCACCGTCCATCGCCCGCAACGGCTGAAGGGCGAGGAGCGCACGTTCCTGGCGCCCAACGGCGAGGGCGCGCAGCTCTTTCCGCGCGACGGCATGATCGTGGTCGGCAGGCACGTCATCGATGCCTCGCTGCGGCTCAAGTGCCGCCAGCGCGAGCGTTTCGGCCTCCGGCCGATCATCCAGAGTGTCATCACGAACAAGGGCGCGCATTGGTCGAGCGTACCGCTGGGTTCGCCGGCCGGAGTCGACGGCCCCTTCCTGGAAGGCGGCGACACGCTGCTGAACGGCCGCGAGATCTATGTCGGCATCTCGGGCTGCGCCTCGGACCTCGCCGGCGCGGACTGGCTGCAGGCCCTGATCGGCGACGCCTATCGCGTCATCCCGGTCGCCATGAAGAGCCACGTTCTCCATCTCGATTGCGCGATGGCCCTCGTGAAGCCGGGCCTGCTGATCTACTGCCCGCTGAAGTTGATCGACGGGCTGCCGATGTCGCTGCGCGACTGGGACAAGATCGAGGTCTCGCCCGAGGAAGCCACTTTGCTCGCGACGAACGGTCTCGTCCTCGAACCGGGACGCATCATCATCGATGCCGACAACCAGCGCGTGATCGACGAGCTGCGCAAGCGCAAGGTCGACGTCATTCCCATCAGGTTCGACGGGCCGATCAGGACCGGCGGCGGCCTGCGCTGCGCTCACCACCCGCTGCTGCGGGAAAGCGCCCTGCCCTAGGCCCCTTTCTTCGGCGTACGGTCGAACACGACCGGCTTGGGCTTGCTGAAGGCCTTCCTGGCGTGGACGCCGAGCGATCGCACAACGGTTGCGATCTGGCCGCCCACGAAGCGCAGCAGCACGCCCGCGAACTCGAGCGGTGGGATCTCGCCGCCACGGATGAAGTTGTGGCCGGCGCGCAGGAACGTAGCGGCACAGAAGATCACCCAGGCGATGGTGATCACGAACAGGGTCAGCAGCAGCGGGATCAGCGACGGTGCCAGCAGAGCCGCCATCAGGCCCGACACGACGCCGACCAGCAGGACCGGCTGGTTGAGCGACATGCAGAGGTGAAGCAGAGCCGCGCCCTTCGACGCCCAGGTGATGGAGCGGCTCTTCAGGATCTCCGGGAACATGCGTATCGAGACGTGACGGAAGCCATCCTGCCAGCGCTGCTGCTGGCGCAGCCAGGTCGCGGTATCAGCCGGCAGTTCGCCCGGCACGCCGACGCTGGTCAGGAACAGCGCGCGCCAGCCCTTCACCCAGCCGCGATAGGTGAGGTCGAGATCCTCGGTCACCGTGTCGCCCTTCCAGCCGCCGCCGGCGTCGATCGCCGCGCGCTGCCAGATTCCGCAGGTGCCGTTGAAGGGCAGCGGGTGCCCGGCCCAGCAGCGGGTGGCCTGCTCGATGCCGAGATGGGCGT
>CAYRBQ010000775.1:0-2116 GCA_964422305.1 uncultured Reyranella sp.
GAGATAGACCGGATGCAAGCCGATCGGCCACTGCACGGCGTTACCGTAGGAGGAGAGCGCGGCCCCGCGGTGGCTGTAGACGACGCCCTTGGGGTTGCCGGTGGTGCCCGACGTGTAGTTGAGCGAGATCGCGTTCCATTCGTCGGCGGGATAGGCCCAGGCGAACTCGGGATCGCCGTCGGCGATGAACTCCTCGTACGTCGTGTCGCCGATCTGGGCGCGGTCGGCGCATTCGGGATCGTCGATGTCGACGACCAGCGGCTGGACCCTGGCGATCGCCAGCGCCTCGGTGACGACGCGGTGGAACTCGCGGTCGACCAGCAGGACCTTGGTCTCGCTGTGGTCGAGGATGAAGGCGATCATCGCCGCGTCGAGACGGGTGTTGAGCGAATTGAGCACGCCGCCGGTCATCGGCACGCCGAAATGCGCCTCGTACATCTCGGGGATGTTGGGCGCCATGATCGCCACCGTGTCGCCGGTGCCGATGCCGACGCGAACCAGCGCCGAGGCGAGCCGCCGGCAGCGCGCGTAGGTCTCGGACCAGCTCTGGCGCCGCGCGCCGTGGATCAGCGCGACATGGTCGGGATAGACGCTGGCGGTGCGCTCGATGAACTGCAGCGGGGTGAGGGCGGCATAGTTGGCCGGCGTCTTGTCGAGGTCGCGCTCGTAGATGTTGCGGGCGGCGAGGGCGGCTTTGGGCGAGACGGGCCGCGCCGCAGGCATGCGGGCGACCGATGTCCGGCTCTTCACCGAGCGGCGCAGGCCGGGACGGGCGAGGGGCTTAGGCGCGGCGACCTTCCTGACGGCGACTTTCCTCGATGCCGGTTTCGCAACGCGGCGCGCCGGCTTCTTGGCCTTCGCGACCTTGCGTCGCGTCGGGCGCTTGCCCTTCGCACCCTTGCCCGGTCCTTTGCCCGTTCCCTTACCCGTCTTGCCCTTGGCCATGCGTGCTTCCCGTGAGAGGCCTTGTCAGTGGGGCGATCCTAGCGCATCAAACCGACAGCGCGACAGAGAGAGCGCGTGGGAGGATCGATGGCCGTCGGGGACAAGTATCGCGCGCTGCATGCCCGCTCGCTGAGCGACCGGGAGGGCTTCTGGGCCGAGCAGGCGGCGGCGATCGACTGGTCGAAGCGCTGGGACAAGGTGCTCGACGGCGCCAACCCGCCTTTCTACCGATGGTTCGCGGGCGGCGAGCTCAACGCCTGCCACAACGCGCTGGACCGTCATGTCGAGGGAGGCCGCGCCGACCAGACGGCGCTGATCTACGACTCGCCGGTCACGGCCACGAAGAAGAAGTTCACCTATCGTGAGATGCGCGACCAGGTCGCGAGGATCGCCGGCATGATCGCGGCCGAAGGCGTCGGCAAGGGCGACCGCGTCATCCTCTACATGCCGATGGTGCCCGAGGCCGTGATGGCGATGCTCGCCTGCGCGCGGCTGGGGGCGATCCATTCGGTGGTGTTCGGCGGCTTCGCGGCCAAGGAACTGGCGAGCCGCATCGACGATTGCCAGCCCAAGCTCATCCTGACGGCGTCGTGCGGCATCGAGCCGACGCGCATCGTGCAGTACAAGCCGCTGGTCGACCAGGCGATCGAGCAGGCCAAGCACAAGGTTCCGAGGGTGATCCTGCTGCAGCGGCCGCAAAGCGAGGCGACGATGGTCGCGGGCCGAGACCGCGACTGGAACGAGGCGCTGGCCGCCGCCAAGCCCGCACCGTGCACGCCGGTGAAGGCGACCGACCCGCTCTACATTCTCTATACGTCGGGCACGACGGGGCAGCCCAAGGGAGTCGTGCGCGACACCGGCGGCTACTGCGTGGCGCTCGCCTGGTCGATGAAGAACCTCTACGGCGTGGAGCCGGGCGAGACCTATTGGTGTGCCTCCGACATCGGCTGGGTGGTGGGCCACAGCTACATCGTCTACGGCCCGCTGATCCACGGCGCGACGACGATCCTCTACGAGGGCAAGCCGGTCGGCACGCCCGACGCCGGCGCCTTCTGGCGGGTGATCTCCGAGTACGGGGCGATGGCGCTGTTCACCGCGCCGACGGCGTTCCGCGCGATCAAGCGCGAGGACCCGGACGGCAAGCTCCTGAGCCAGTACGACCTCTCGAAGT
>CAYRBQ010000776.1:0-1475 GCA_964422305.1 uncultured Reyranella sp.
CGATCGCGTGAAGATGGCCTTCGCCTTCGCCGAGCTTCTGAACCAGGAAGCCAGGGACCTCGAGAAGCTCGGAGTCGACGTCGTCCAGTTCGACGAGCCCGCCTTCAACGTCTACCTCAAGGAGACGACGGACTGGGGCGTACCGGCCCTCGAGAAAGCGGCAGAGGGACTGAAGTGCACGACCGCCGTGCACATCTGCTACGGCTACGGCATCGAGGCCAACATCAAGTGGAAGGACACGCTGGGCGAGAGCTGGCGTCAGTACGAGGAGACTTTCCCCGCGCTCGAGCGCAGCAGGATTCAGCAGGTGTCACTGGAGTGCCGCGCGAGCCACGTGCCGCCCGACCTGATGAAGCTGCTCAAGACCAAGACCGTGCTGGTCGGCGCCATCGACGTCGCCTCCGACAAGGTCGAGACGCCCGAGCAAGTTGCGGAGACTCTGAAGCTCGCGACCCGTTTCGTGGATCCTGAAAGAATTCAGGCCTGCACCAATTGCGGCATGGCGCCGATGACCATGGGCGTCGCTTACGGTAAACTGCGCGCACTTGCCGAGGGAGCCGCACTGGCGCGCAAGGCCTTCGGCTAAGGAGTGCGATGGCGATCTTCGACGCCTTTGTCTTCTGGCTTCGCCGGCAGGGCATCTTCTGGATCCTGTCCCTCGCCATTGCCGGCCTCGCCGCGGCCATCGCCTACCTGATCGAGGCTCGCCGTGATCTCGGCGAGTGGCGCGGTCATTGGGGCCTGCTCGCTCTCTTCGCGATGGTCTATGCGTTGTTCCTCGATCGCTGGATCAAGGAAGCGCTGCTCGACGGTGCCGATTCCTGTGAGGAAGCCGACAATCTCCGGCGTTCGGTGATCTCGCTGCGCTTCATCATCTTCGCCGCCCTGCTGATCGCGCTGGCCTTCGCGGCGGCCGAGCTTCCGGTCATGGGCGCAGGCCCCGCGATCTGGGTGATCGTCGCCACGCCGCTGGCACTGATGCTGCCGTCCTTCTCCGCCGGCGAGCCTCTCTCGCCGGTCGAGGCGCTGCGTCTCGGCACGCCCGTCTTTCTCTCGTTGCTCGTCACGATCGGTATCGCCGTGGCGCTTTCCATCCTGGCCGTTCAGGCCGCGGAATGGATCCAGCCGGCGCTGCCGCGCAAGCCGTGGGCGCCGGCGGCCCTCGCCGCCGCGACGACGCTGATCGATTGCCTGTTGCTGGCGATGGTCGGCCACGTGCTGGCGGCGCTTTATCGCGCGCAGAGCGGCTGGCAGCAGCCCGAGCCGGAAGAGCGTCCCTATCGCGTGATGCGCTGGCGCAAGGCGTAGAGCAGCTCCAGCGCCTCGCGCGGGCTGAGCTCGTCGGGGTTGACCTCGGCCAGCGCCTTCTCGACCTCGGACTCCTTCGCCTTCGTCGTACCGCTCGCCGGACGTGTCGGCGCAGTGGCGAAGAGCGGCAGGTCGTCGGCCAGCCGGGTGACGGCGCCCGACTGTTC
>CAYRBQ010000776.1:1485-2112 GCA_964422305.1 uncultured Reyranella sp.
CAGCACCGCCAGCACTTCCTCGGCGCGCGACACGACGGCGGCCGGCAGGCCTGCGAGCTGCGCGACGTGGATGCCGTAGGAGCGGTCGGCCGCGCCCGGCGCGACCTCGTGCAGGAACACGACCTCGTTCTGCCATTCCTTGACGCGCATCGTGTAGGGCGCAAGCGCGGCCAGGCGCTCCTTCAGCGCACCGAGCTCGTGATAGTGCGTGGCGAACAGCGCGCGGCAGCGATTGACCTCATGCAGATGCTCGAGCGTCGCCCAGGCGATCGAAAGCCCGTCGAACGTCGCCGTGCCGCGGCCGATCTCGTCGAGGATGACGAGGCTCTGCGGCGTCGCCTGGTTCAGGATCGCCGCCGTCTCGACCATCTCGACCATGAAGGTCGAGCGGCCGCGGGCGAGATCATCGGAGGCGCCGACGCGCGAGAACAGCCGGTCGACGATGCCGATATGAGCGCTTGCGGCGGGAACGAAGGTGCCCATCTGTGCCATGATCGCGATCAGCGCGTTCTGCCTGAGGAACGTCGACTTACCGCCCATGTTCGGACCGGTCAGCAGCCAGATCGCCCCACCCTCTTCGCCAGATGGCGGCGACAGATCGCAGCCATTGGCGACGAAGGCACTGGC
>CAYRBQ010000777.1:0-2110 GCA_964422305.1 uncultured Reyranella sp.
CTTCATCATGCATTGCATGGGCGAGTTGATCGAGCCGAAGGCGATATGGTCGGGCTTGAGGAACGGCTTGAGCGCCGCATGCCGCGCGAGCCGCACCGCGTTCATCATGCCGTCCGAGCCGATCGCCACGATGCGGTCGGTCGCGCTGTAGGGGATCGGCTGCTCGCCCAGTTCGCCCGACGCATAGAGCCGCATGGCCTCGACGATGTTGCTGACGACGGCCTTGTCCTGCGGCCGGCCCGGCTTGAAACCGGGCGCCTCGTCGCAGCACCAGACGACGACGTCGGCGGCCGCCTCGATCTCCTCGACCTTGTAGCGGTCGATCACGCGCTTGTAGCCCGCGAAGTAGAGGACCTTGCTGCCGGCCTTGCGGAAGGCCTGGCCGATCGAGAACAGCACGGCGTTGCCGAGGCCGCCGCCTACCAGCACGACGGTCTCGCCAGGCTCGATCTCGGTCGGCGTGCCTGTGGGGCCCATGACGATGACGGGCTCGCCTGGCTTCAGCATGGCGCAGAGATCGGACGAGCCACCCATCTCGAGCGCGATCAGCGATAGCAGGCCCTTCTCCTTGTCGACCCAGGCCCCGGTCAGCGCGAGGCCTTCCATGGTGAGAAGCGTGCCTTCGCTCCGGAGCGATCGCGCCTCGTAGTTCTGCAAACGATAGAACTGGCCGGGCTCGAAGCTCTTCGCGGCGGCGGGCGCTTCGACGATCACCTCGATGATCGTGGGCGTCAGGCGATCGACGCGCACCACCCTCGCCCGCCACGCCTGGTTGGCCTCGGCCAGGATCTCGGCCGGCGTGCGCTTGGGCGCCGGCAGCGCCGCCATGGCCCGCGTCAGCACCGGATAGCCCTGCTTGGCGCCGCCCATCGCCTTCACGACGTTGCCGGCGAACGAGGGATGCAGGTCGCCGAAGAACGACATGAAGCGGTTGTCGGCGTGGCGATACATCAGCACGCGCACCTCGGCGGGTTTGGCCACGCGCTCGGGCGTCGCAGGGTTGCCCTGCTCGTCGAGCGCACGGAAATACTTGCCGTCGATGAAGGCGTGCGTCGCGTCCTCGCGCGCCAGCACGGTGTTGGGCTGCGTGCCGGCCGCCACGAGGATGGTGCGCGCAGGCAAGGTCGCCTCGATCTTGGCGCCGCCCTGTTCCCCGGCGACCTTCAGCGCCTTCGCCTGGCCCGCGGCGTCGATCTCGACGGCGACCGGCGACAGCCCCTCGACGAAGCGGATGTCCTCCTCGAGCGCCTTCAGCACTTCCTCGTGGTTCAACGTATAGGAGGGCGATTCGATCAGGCGGCGGCGATAGACCAGCGCCACGCCGCCCCAGCCGTTCACCAGCCTGGTGATGGCGGGCGTCCGGCCCTCGCGCGAAGCGGCCGCGCGCTCGGCGCGGATCGCCTTGGCGTGCGCGATGAACTCGTCGGCGATCTCGGTCTCCTCGGGAGACCAGTTCGCGCGGACCGCCTGCTCGCCGCGCTCCGCGACCAGTGTCTCGTGGCGCGCCAGGAACTTCTCGACCTGCAGCGGATAGTAGGCGAGCGACTCGGTCGCGGTGTCGATGCCGGTCAGACCGCCGCCGATCACCACGACAGGCAGGCGGATCTGCAGGTTGGCTATCGAGTCCTTCTTGGCGGCGCCCGTGAGCTGCAGCGCCATCAGGAAGTCCGACGCCGCGCGCACGCCGCGCGCCAGGCCGTTGGGGAGGTCGAGCACGGTGGGCTTGCCGGCGCCGGCGCAGAGCGCGATGTGGTCGAAGCCCATGGCGAAGGCGCCTTCGACCGTCACCGTGCCGCCGAAGCGCACGCCGCCGAACATCGAGAACTCGGACCGGCGCTCCAGCAACAGCCGCACCATCTTGAGGTAGTTCTTGTCCCAGCGGACCGTGATGCCGTACTCGGCCACGCCACCGAAACCCGCCATGGCGCGCTCGCCGAGATCCTCGCGTAGGCTCGCGACGTCCTTCACCGCATCGAAGGCCACGCGCGCGCCGTCCATCTTCACGCCCGACTGCTTCTCGGGCAGCGGCTCGATATTGAGCCCGTCGATGCCGACAAAGGTATGGCCGTCATTCATCAGGTGATGCGCGAGGTTGAAGCCCGCCGGACCG
>CAYRBQ010000778.1:0-2109 GCA_964422305.1 uncultured Reyranella sp.
ACGGCCCCGCCACGGAGGTCGTGCCGCCCTATGTGGCGCGCGTCCTGGCGCACGGCTGGAAATAGAAGAGACGGAGGAGACGATGCCAGATATGGGCCCCAGCGCGAGGGGCGTGCCGCACGGTGCGCACCACATCGCCGACGACGTGCACGGCCAGAACTTCTACGCCATCGACCGGCAGTTTCAGGACCTCATGCGGCTCTACATGGAGCCGGCGCTGCACGCCGAGGTGACGCCGCATTTCGAGCGGCTGGGCGCGCTGGCGGGCGGCCGCCTCGACGAGCTCGCCATGGTGGCCGACAAGCATCCGCCGGTGCTGCAACCGCGCGACCGCTTCGGCCGCGACGAGGACTGGATCGACTACCATCCCGCCTACCGCGAGATGGAGAAGATCGCCTTCGAGGAGTTCGGCATGCACGCGATGAGCCATCGCGCGGGCGTGCTCGGCCTCAAGACCGCGGCGCCCCCGCTGGTGAAGTACGGCATCACCTATCTCTTCGTGCAGGGCGAGTTCGGGCTGATGTGTCCGGTCTCGGTGTCCGACACCTCGAACTTCATCATCAAGCGCTACGGCTCCGACGCGCTGAAGAAGCTGCTGCTCGACCGGCTCTTGAGCCAGGACCCGGCGACGATGCTGAAGGGCACGCAGTTCATGACCGAGAAGGCCGGCGGCTCCGACGTCGGCGCCATCGAGACCGAGGCCGAGCGGATCGGCGTCGGTGCCGACGGTGTCGAGCGCTGGAAGCTCTACGGCCAGAAATGGTTCTGCAGCCACGCCGATGCCGATGTCGCGGTGATGCTGGCGCGGCCACGCGGCGCGGCGCCCGGTACGTCGGGCCTCGGCCTCTTCGCCCTCCCCCGACGACTGGAGGACGGCAGCCGCAACAGCTACCGGATCGTGCGTCTGAAAGACAAGCTCGGCACGCGCTCCATGGCCTCGGGCGAGATCGTGCTCGACGGCGCGATCGCCTACGCCGTCGGCGACGTGGGCCGCGGCTTCAAGCAGATGATGGAGCAGGTCAACCTGTCGCGGCTGAGCCACGGCGTGCGCGCCGCCTCGATGATGCGCCGCTGCCTCAACGAGGCGCTGGCCGCCGCGCGCGGCCGCCGCGCCTTCGGTCGCGCCATCGCCGAGTATCCGTTGCTCCGCCGTCAGCTCATGAAGATCATGCTGCCGACCGAGCAGGCGCTCTCGATGTACGCCTTCTCCGCCGACGCGATGGGCCGCGCTGAAGGCTATGACGGAAAGGGAGGCGACAAGGAGGCCGCAAACCTGCTGCGCATCCTGACGCCGGTCTACAAATTCCGCGCCTGCCGCGACAACATCCCGGTCGCCAGCCATGCGCTCGAGGTCAAGGGCGGGCTGGGCTACATCGAGGAGTGGGTGACGGCGCGCCTCGTGCGGGACGCGCAGATCGGCACGCTGTGGGAGGGCACCTCCAACATCAACGCGCTCGACGTGGTGCAGCGCGCCGTCGGCAAGTCGGGCGGCCACAAGACCCTCTCCGCCGCACTCAAGGCGAAATACGAGGCGAGCGGCGCCCTGCCCGGCCAGTACAAGGGCCTGCTCGGCGCCACGCTCGACAGGGTCGAACGCTTCGCCGAGGCCGTTGCGGCGGACCCCAGGCACGAAAAGCGCTCCCGGCTCGCGGCCGGTGCGCTCTATCACGCGACGACCGCGGCTCTCATGGCCTGGGAAGGTGCGACCTTGGGTGCCGAGGGTGGCGACGCGCGCCGCCTGCTGCTGTCGCGCCTCGTGATCGAGCACCGCCTCGCCCCGAACGACCCGCTGTCGCTGAACGAATCGCCATGGGAGGAGGAAGCGATGAACCTCCTCCTCGACGACGCGCCGGTGCCCTTGGCGAAGGCTACTGCGTTGCTTTCCTGAGCACTTCGTCCGTGTGCTCGCCGAGCAGCGGCTCGCGAAAGACCGGCTTCGACGGCTCGCTCCTGAAGCGCACGGCGGGGCCGAAGTGCAGGCGGCCGTCGGCATCGGTCACCATGAAGCCGCGCTTGGCGAGGTTGGCGTCGGCGATCGCCTCGGGCAGCGTGTTGACCGGGCCCCAGCAGATGTCGAGCGTGTCGAGCCACTGCATCCAGTGCGCGAGT
>CAYRBQ010000779.1:0-2102 GCA_964422305.1 uncultured Reyranella sp.
TCAAGTTGTGCGCGTGGCCGGAGAAACGCCCATGCCATCGGCACTTCTCGTGTCGCAGGGCGTGGCCGGGGGCGGACACGCTCTTTCACCGATCGGGGGGCGCCGACAGTGAAGAAAAGGAGACTTCAGGATGAACAGGGGCACGCGAATGCCTGCCGACGCCTGCCGGCTCCCCGGCGGGAGACCCCGCCGATGGAGTGATGCCGGCGAGAGCATCCAGTCTCCCATTGAGAGAGGTTGGCATTTTCCGCCATGGTTGGACTCTGGACGAGGGAGTGGTTGATGGCGTCAGTCGTATTGTCACCCGGTTCGGTGCCGCTGGCGGCGTGGCGCGACATCTATCGCGGCGCTTCCGTCTCCCTCGATCCCGCCTCGTTCGAGCAGGTCGGCAGGTCGGCGCGTGCCATCACCGCGGTGCTCGCCAGGGGCCAGCCGGTCTATGGCGTGAACACGGGTTTCGGCAAGCTGGCCAGCGTGCGCATCGAGGCGGCCGATCTCGAAAAGCTCCAGCGCAACATCGTTCTCTCCCATGCCGCCGGCGCCGGCGCGCCCATGCCGGTCGCGGTGACGCGGCTGATGATGGCGCTCAAGCTCGCGAGCCTTGCGCAAGGCGCGTCGGGCGTGCGCGGGGCCACGGTGCGCCTTCTCGCGGCGTTGCTCGCGCGCGGTTTGACGCCGGTCGTGCCCTGCCAGGGGTCGGTCGGCGCCTCGGGCGATCTCGCGCCGCTCGCGCACATGAGTGCCGCCATGATCGGCGTCGGTTCGTTCCACGTCGACGGCAGGATCGTGCCGGCCGCGCAGGCGTTGGCCGATCTCGGCCTCAAGCCGCTGCAGCTCGGCCCCAAGGAAGGACTGGCGCTGCTGAACGGCACGCAGTTCTCGACGGCCTATGCGCTCGCAGGCCTGTTCGAGGCGGAGAACCTGTTTGCCGCCGCGCTGGTGACCGGCGCCATGTCGACCGACGCCGCGCGCGGTTCCGACGCGCCGTTCGATCCGCGCATCCATCGCCTGCGCCGCCACCAGGGGCAGATCGATGCCGCCGAGGCGTTGCGCCGCCTGATGGCGGGATCGGCCATCCGCGCCTCGCATCTCGTGGGCGACGAGCGCGTGCAGGATCCGTACTGTTTGCGCTGCCAGCCACAGGTGATGGGCGCGGCGCTCGACATCCTCCATCAGGCGGCCGACACGCTGGAAACCGAGGCGAATGGCGTCACCGACAATCCATTGGTCTTCGCGGACACCGGTGAGGTGCTGTCGGGCGGCAACTTCCACGCCGAGCCGGTGGCCTTCGCCGCCGACATCATCGCGCTCGCCGTCTGCGAGATCGGCTCGCTGGCCGAGCGGCGCATCGCGATGCTGGTCGATGCGGCGCTCTCCGGCCTGCCGGCATTCCTGACGCCTCGGCCCGGCCTCAACTCGGGCTTCATGATCCCGCAGGTGACGGCCGCCGCGCTCACCTCCGAGAACAAGCAGCGTGCCTACCCCGCCAGCGTCGATTCGATCCCCACCTCCGCCAACCAGGAAGATCACGTTTCGATGGCCGCGCACGGCGCGCGACGCCTGCTCGACATGACGGCGAATGCCTGCTCGATCGTGGGCATCGAGCTGCTGGCTGCAGCGCAGGGCTGCGACTTCCACCGGCCGCTGGCGTCGAGCAAGCCGCTCGAGGCGGTACGCGAGCTGCTGCGCCGGCAAGTGCCGCATCTCGAAGACGACCGCCACTTCCATCCCGACATGGAGAAGGCGACGGCGCTGGTGGCGGATGGCACGATCGTGGCAACGGTGGGCAGCGACTACCTGCCTGCATTGGACCGGAGGCTCTCGGCATGAACCGCATGGACAACGCCCGCGTGGTACGCGCCCCGCGCGGCACCGAGATCTCGGCCAAGAGCTGGCTCACCGAGGCGCCGCTACGCATGCTGATGAACAACGTCGATCCCGACGTCGCCGAGAAGCCGGGCGAGCTGGTGGTCTATGGCGGCATCGGCCGCGCCGCGCGCGACTGGGGCGCCTTCGACCGCATCGTCGAGTCGCTGCGCAAGCTCGGGCCCGAGGAAACCTTGCTGGTGCAATCGGGCAAGCCGGTCGGCGTCTTCCGCACC
>CAYRBQ010000780.1:0-2087 GCA_964422305.1 uncultured Reyranella sp.
GAGCATCTGACTTTTAATCAGGTGGTCGTAGGTTCGATCCCTACTGGGCTCACCAATCCTTTCAAGGACTTGGAGCATCGCTCCACAAGGACAGACCGCGAACGTTAGAACGCGGCGCGCTCGGCGTTAGACAACGCGACCGAATTTGCCATTTCCCATAACTCCGAACGGGAGCGTGAAGCGCACGGCGTGCGCGTGTATCATCGCGCGGCCTGCAACCATGGAGACGATGATGCGCAAGGCGATTGCGATGATGGTGGCTCTGGCGGCCCTCACGGGCGCGGCGAGCGTGGCCTGGGCGAAGTGCCCGCCGGGCACGGCCTACAACTGTCACACGACCGCGAGCGGCAAGCAGAGCTGCGGCTGCCGCTAGTCGAGGCGGCCATCGTCGTGTACGATGACGGCGTTTGGGGGAGGATGCCGAGCTGGCTACTCCTGGGGCGGCCTACGGGCCGCCCTTTGTCTTTGGGAGCTGCTGCACGATCTTGCGCATGAGATCGGCGACGCGGTGCTGCCTGTGTGGCAGCCAGCTCGGAGCGATGTCGCTTAATTCCTCGAACCATACGTCCGTGATCTCGCGGCCGGGTCCAGGCTCGGCGTCGATGTGCTGGGTGCGCAGCACGGGTGTCTTGCCCTCGGCGAGAAGGCGCTGGATGAGCCAATGGCTGGAGTCCGTCATGCCGCCGCCGACTGGTCCTGAAACCAACCGCAGGATGGTGAAGGGGCTTGCGCGGCCGGGATTGAATGCGGCCATGACAGGCGGCGCAGAGAAGGGCGGCGGCGCTGCGGGGATCGTCGTCGTCGCGACAAGCGCCGTCGAGCCGAGAAGGAACGCTCGGCGGTTCATCGGAAGTGGCCCGTCACGAAGGCGTGCGTAAGCGGGGTGATCTTGGCAGAGAAGGGCGCGACGGCCATGCCGTTCACCCACGGGCAAATGCAAACCTTGCCGCCCATAAATTCGATCTTCGTCAGTCCGACCTTCTCGGCTTCCTTGGCGTGGGCCGTCTCGATCTCGGCGATGGTCGCTGTGTCAATGTGGCCGTCGTAGACTCTGCGCAGCTCGCTCATGAGCTTGCAGAACGTCTCGCGATCCATGCCGAGGAGAAAGCCGCCGTCGTAGATCACCGACTGCGTGTGGACGGTGGAGAGAAGCTCCCGGACTTGCTCGATGGACGTCATCCCTTCGCCTCCTTGATGTCCTTGACCTCGGCTGAGGCGGTGCGCTTGCCGAGGGCGAGCGCGGCCTGGTCGGCGGTGAGCGCGCGGTAGTTCTTCTCGATCGTCTTGATGCCCTTCTCGGTGTGGCCGGTGATCGGCCTGATCTGGTCGGGCGTCGCGCCACGGTCGAGCAGGAGGGTGATGGCCGTGTGCCGCCAGCTCCGCGCCGTCAGCTCCAGTGTGGGCAGCAGGAACGGGTCGCTCTCCACGAGGCCCACCATGTAGCGCACGCGGAAGGCCGGGTGCTTGGCGGCGAAGCTGTCGCGCAGCTCGCGGAACCGCACGCCGAAGCGCTTCTCCGTCCACGGCCGGTTGTTGGTGTCGTCGTAGAAGAACGTCGAGGGCAGCGGCATGTCGGTGCCGGTCGCCTGCTTCATCTTCTCGAGCCGGGCCTTGGCCGCCTCGATCCGGACCCGGAGCTCCGGCACGATCTGCCACGGGATCACGACGGCGGCGTTGCTGCTGCGCCGGGTCTTGGTCGGCCGGAAGGCGATGAGGTCGCGGTCGAAGAAGTCGGCGGGCCAGCGGCTCCAGTCCTGGCGGCGGGTGCCGATCCACGACATGAACAGCGCGGCGTCGCCGAAGCTCGGGGCCTCCTGCCCGTCGCAGTGGGCGACGAAGGCGGCGACGATCTCCTCGGTCCAGACGATGAGCTGCGACTCGGGCGTGGCGAGATCGAGCGCGGCGAAGGGGTTGGCGGCCTTGGGGATGTAGCCGGGCTCGCCCTTCTTGTAGATCAGCCGGGCCTTGCCGAACACGGCGCGGCTCTGGCGATAGAGCTGGTGGCCCATGTGGGGCTTCTCGGCCATGACGCCTTCGAGCCACTCGGCCAGCTCCGACTCGGACAGGGCCTTCCATTGCTCCTCGCC
>CAYRBQ010000781.1:0-2081 GCA_964422305.1 uncultured Reyranella sp.
CGTGACGCGCCACGATTTCGGGCCCGACGGCTATCCCGGCGAGCCGATGTTCATCGCGACCGGGTCGGCCGAGGACGACGGCGTCGTCGTCACGATGGTCTTCGATACGGCGAGCAAGCTCACCTCGATCGTGGGGTTGGATGCGCGGGATCTCGCCGCGCGGCCGCTATTCACCGGCCGGCTGACGCACCACGTTCCGTTCTCGCTGCACGGATACTTCGCCGCTCAATACTCGTAGACGTTGACGGCCTTGGCGACGAGATCCTTGAGCTCACGCTCGAGCGCCGCCGCTATCGCCTGATCCTTGATTCCATACTCGGCAGCCAGCTCCTCGACCGAATGGTGGCCGGCCCAGACGCGTCCACGCTCGTCCTGCCAGACCGAAACACGCAGCGGCAGGTCGAGAGCGATCGCCTGCTGGTCTTGCATCAACCTCGTCCCGACCCTCGGATTGCCGAGCACGATGACCTGGGTCGGCCGGAGCTGCATGCCCGCCCGTTGCGCGTTCTCGGCATGATCGAAGGTGGCGAAGACCGGCACGTCGCGATCGCGCAACACGGCCTTCAGGCGCGAGACGGTTTCCTCGACCGAGAACTTGCTTTCCTGCGTCAGAATGCCCTCGCCGCGCACGCCGGCGCCGAGGCCCGCCTTGTAGGAATCGGCGATGTCACGCGCGAGCCCGGTCAGGTCGAGGCCCTCCTTGTTCGCGAGCAGGGTCACGCAGACGAGATCTTCGGCGGCGGTGAAGCGGCTGAGATAGGCGCTGAAGCCCGGCGACGATCCCTTGATCTCCATGAAACCGGGATGGCGCGTGAATTCCCAGCCGGCCATCGCCGGCACGACCGCTCCGTTGGCGAGCCGCGTCGGCTTGTAGATCAGCGCGCGGTTCTCCTCGCGCTTGACCAGAATGCCCCCCGCCAGCGCGATGTCCCAGGCGCTGATGTCCTCGGCCGAGGACCAGAGGCTGCCGAAGGCGAAGAGCGGGACCGATGCCGCGGCATCGACCGGCACGAGCTTGCCGTCGACAGCGCGATGGCCAACGGCCGGCTCGACGGGATTGATGAACGGCACCTGCGACTTGAACCGGCTGTGGGGCCGGTCGACGGCCGTCTTCGACGCGAAATCGTCGGCGAACATCGTGGCGCGCAGGCCGAGCGGCTCGATCTGGTGGCGCGTCACGAAATCACGGAAAGACATGCCGCCGGCGCGTTCGACGATCAGGCCCAGCAGCAGGAAGTTGGTGGCGCTCAGCCGCACCTGTGTGCCGGGCTCGAACAGCAGCGGCGCCTGCGACACCATTGCCAGGAGTGCGAGCGGCGGGCGGCCGCCGCCGTCGCCGAACTCCCTGCTCGAGCGATAGTCGGCGATGCCCGAGGCATGCTGCAGCAGGTTGAAGATCGTGATCTTCGACCAGGTACCGGGAAGGCCGGAAAGATGCTTGGCGATGGGATCGTTGATGTCGAGCTTGCCGGCCTCGTAAAGCTGGAATACCGCGACGGCGGTGAAGGCCTGCGTCAGCGGGCCGATGTTCCACATCGTCCGGGTGGAGGCGAGCTCGTCGTGTGCAAGGCTCGCGCGGCCGTAGCCCGCGGATCTCGGAATGTACGGCGCCTGCACGATCGCCATCGAGAGGCCGGGCACGCCGTTCTGCTCCATGAACTCGGCGATGCGCTGGTCGATGAACTTTCCCCGCACCGACAGAGCCGGCTTGCCGCGGGGCGGCTCGCTCTGGGCAAATGCGCAGGCACTCGCCAGGCAAACGGCGGCAGCGAGCTTCAATGCGAGGAGAAGGGTTATCTTGCCTGTCATGGAGCAGAGGATGGCCAGCGCGCACCGGACAGGCAAAACAAAAAAGCCGCCCAGCGTAGGCCAAGGCGGCGTTCCCGAGTCCATGGCGACGCAGGATCTGAGACCTTCGGATCAATCCAGCCGTATGCCGGCGTCGGCGATCAGCTTTCTCCAGACTTCGGTCTCGCGGGCGATGTGAGTTGCGGCGTCGGCCGTGGTTCCGCCCAGCGTTTCCATGCCCTGCTGGCCATAGGCCGCCCGAACATCGGGCACCGCCAGCGCCCTAGTCACGA
>CAYRBQ010000782.1:0-2060 GCA_964422305.1 uncultured Reyranella sp.
GCGTGATCGCCGAGACCGGCGCGGGCCAGCACGGCGTCGCGACCGCGACCGCCTGCGCGCTGTTCGACATTCCCTGCGTGGTGTTCATGGGCTCGACCGACGTCGAGCGCCAGGCGCCCAACGTCGCGCGCATGAAGATGCTGGGGGCGGAGGTGCGGCCGGTGAAGGCGGGCGCCGCCACGCTCAAGGACGCGATGAACGAGGCGCTGCGCGACTGGGTCGCGACGTGCGAGACGACCTTCTACTGCATCGGCACGGTGGCGGGCCCGCATCCCTATCCGGCGATGGTGCGCGACTTCCAGTGCGTGATCGGCGACGAGGTTCGCAAGCAGATGATGGAGGCCGAGGGCCGGCTTCCCGACACGCTGGTCGCCTGCATCGGCGGCGGTTCCAACGCGATGGGCCTGTTCCATCCCTTCCTCGACGATGCTTCGGTGCGCATCATCGGTGTCGAGGCGGCGGGGCGCGGCCTCGACACGGAAGAGCATGCCGCGTCGCTCACCGGTGGCCGCCCCGGCGTGCTGCACGGCAACCGCACCTATCTGCTGCAGGACAAGGAAGGCCAGATCACCGAGGCGCATTCGATCTCGGCCGGCCTCGACTATCCCGGGATCGGGCCCGAGCACTCCTGGCTGAAGGAGCAGGGTCGCGTCGAATACGTCTCGGCGACCGACGACGAGGCGGTCGAGGCGTTCCAGGTGCTGTGCAAGCTCGAGGGCATCATCCCCGCGCTCGAATCCTCGCATGCCGTCGCCTACACGATGAAGATCGCGCCGACCTTGCCGAAGGACAATCTGCTGGTGATGAACCTTTCCGGCCGCGGCGACAAGGACGTGCCGCAGATCGCCGCTCGCCTGGGGATCAAGATCTGATGAGCCGCATCGAGAAGCGCTTCGCCCAGCTCAAGGCCGACAAGCGCGCCGGCCTCGTGACCTACATCACCGCCGGCGACCCCAATGCCGAGATCAGCTACCAGATCCTGAAGGGACTGCCGGCCGCCGGCGCCGACCTGATCGAGCTCGGCATGCCGTTCACCGACCCGATGGCCGACGGCCCGTCGATCCAGCTCGCGGGCCAGCGCGCCCTCAAGGCGGGCATGACGGTCGAGAAGACCTTCGACATGGTGCGCCGCTTTCGCAGGGAGACCGGCGACAACGACACGCCGATTCTGCTGATGGGCTACTACAACCTGATCTATCAGCGCGGGACGGATCGCTTCTGCAAGGACGCCGCGGCGGCCGGCGTCGACGGTTTCATCCTGGTCGACCTGCCGCCCGAGGAAGCCGACGAGCTGAAGCCGCACGCCGCGGCGAATGGCCTCGACACGGTGCTGCTGACGGCGCCGACCACCGACGACAAGCGCCTGCCGGCGGTCCTGAAGTTCGCCTCGGGCTTCGTCTACTTCGTCTCGGTGTTGGGCATCACAGGCACCAAGTCTGCGACGGAAGAAGCGGTGCGCACCCACGTCGAGCGCATCAAGCGCCACACCAAGTTGCCGGTCGGTGTGGGCTTCGGCATCCGCACGCCTGAGCAGGCCGCTGCCGTGGCGCGCCACGCCGATGCAGCCGTCGTCGGCACCGCCATCATCGACCACGTCAAGGCGGGCCTCGACGACAAGGGCAAGGCCAAGCCCGAACTGGTGCCGGGCGTGTTCGCCTACATCAAGGCGCTGGCCGACGGCGTGCGCGGCGTCCGAAAGGCCTAATCGTCGAAGTTCAGGTCGGCCACATACGGGTTGGTTTTCCGTTCCCAACCGAACGTGGAAGTCTGGCCGTGGCCCGGCACGAAGGTGATGTCGTCGCCGAGCGGCCACAGGCGCTTGCGGATCGAGTTCAGGAGCTGGTCGTGGTTGCCGCGCGGGAAGTCGGTGCGGCCGATCGAGCCCCGGAACAGCACGTCGCCCACGAACGCGACCTTCGACGGCTTGTGCACGAACACGACATGGCCCGGCGTGTGGCCGGGGCAGTGCACGACGTCGAAGGTGAGGTTGCCGAGGCTCACCGTGTCGCCGTTGGTCAGCCAGCGGTCGGGCACGAACGGCTTGTAGACCGGGAAGCTGT
>CAYRBQ010000783.1:0-2056 GCA_964422305.1 uncultured Reyranella sp.
AAGCGAGCGTCATGCTCTCCCGGACCGCGAGCGAGACGCTCGCGGTCCGGAAAAATCTGAGAGCACGCGCTCACTCGAAATAGTGCGGGACGAAGCGGCTGTTGTTGTGGGTGATGCGGCGCTCATCCTCGCGCATGCCGATGCCGGCCGGCTTGCCCTCGATGACCCACGAGCCGACGACGGCGTGGTTGCCGTCGAACACCGGCAGCGGCTGGTAGGCCTGCCAGACGAAGCCCTCGGCGCCGTAGTTGCCGCCCGCCGTGTCGAACACGCCGGGGCCGGCGATCGTGACGTTGTGGCCCTCGCGGCCGAAGATCGGCTTCTTCACGAAGGCGCCGCCGAGGTCGGCGTGCTCGCTGTCGAAGGCGGGCAGCAGGTTGCGGTGGTCGGGAAATCCTTCCCAGAGGAGCGGCAGCAGCATCTTGTTGCTGAGGATCATCTTCCAGGCGGGTTCGAGGAAGGCCGTCGTGTCGGTGAGGACGTGGCTGCCGAACTCCTCGCGCACCATCCATTCCCAGGGATAGAGCTTGCTCATCACCTGGATCGGCATTTCGTCCGGGTCGGTGAAGCGCCTGCCGTTCCAGCCGATCTGCGGCACCGCCAGCGGCTTGCCGGCGAGACCGGCCTGCAGCGCGGTGTCGCGCAGGTATTCCGAGGTCGCGAGATCCTCGGGATGGTCCTCGAAGCGCGCGAAGTGGACCATGCCTTCCGGCGGCAGGCGGGCGAGGACGCCGCGCCAGGCCTCGATCAGCCTCTCGTGGATCGAGTTAAACTGGTCGGCGTCGGGCTTCACGTCCTTCAGCCAGTACCATTGCACGACCGCGGCCTCGTAGAGCGCGGTCGGCGTGTCGGCATTGTATTCCAGCAGCTTGGGCGGACCGCTGCCGTCGTAGGCGAGATCGAAGCGGCCACAGATCGTGGGATCGGACCGGCGCCACACGGTCTCGATGTACTCGCCCCAGGCCGGCGGGATGCGCATCCGCTCCCACAGGCGGTTGCTCACGACATGCTCGACCGCCTTGAGCGCGAGGCCGTGCAGCTCCTCGGTCGAGGCTTCCAGCTCGTCGATCTGGTCGGCCGTGAAGGCGTAGCAGGCGTTCTCGGTCCAGTAGGCCTTGCCGTCCAGGACATAGAAGTCGAAGCCCAGCTTCTCGAGCTTCTGCTGCCAGCCGGCCCGAGGCGTCACGCTCTCGCGTCGCATCGCTCAGCTCGATCCGGAGGAGCCGCTGCTCGATCCGGTGCTGCCGAAGCCGCCGCGCTGGCTCTGCGTCGGCGACGGCGTGGCCTTCGGCGCGTCCGGCGTCGTGGCGCCAGGCGAAGCGGTGCCGCCGGGCCGCGTGGTCGTAGTGGTCGCACTGCTGCCGGGTGTCTGCGGCCCGGAAATGGCGGGGCCACGGAAGAACGGGTTGGGCAGGAACCAGAGGTAGGGCAGTGCGCCGAGGCCTGCACCGACGCCGGGCGCGCAGGAGTAGAGGAGTGCCGCGCCCGCCACGCCCATCAGGACAAGCTTCACGCCCGTCGAGGCGCGCGAACCGGAGGGGCGGGGACCTTGGGGCGAGGGCATGGGAGTCAGGTGGTCAGGCAGGCGGCGTTGATCAAGCCGAAGCAGACGGCGAAGCCGCCGGCCGTGATGCCGGCCGCCGCCTGGTCGGCTTCGATCGCCGCCTTGAGCTGCGGCAGGAGGAGACGCATGACGACATGCACGATCACCTGAACGCCGAGCGCCACCAGTGCCCAGAGGACCACGTCGGTCAGGCTGGTCGAATTGGCGATGGTGTTGGCGAGCGGCAGGCTGAAGCCCAGCAGCGCGCCGATCAGGGCGGTCGCGGCGGCCGAGTTGCCGGCGCGGATCAGGCTGTACTCCCGCCACGGCGTGATCTGGGCGTAGACGAACAGGAACACGCCCATCAGCGCGAATCCCACGACGACGTAGCGCACGAAGTTGGGGAAGGCGGCAGCGAGCCACTGGAACTCGGGCATCCGCCGACTCTCCGCTTCCTAACCGTGCATGGTCAAGCCACCGGAGACGCTGATCGTCTGGCCGGTGATGAAGGCG
>CAYRBQ010000784.1:0-2054 GCA_964422305.1 uncultured Reyranella sp.
GAGCCGAAGCTCGGTGACACGCATCTGCGCGTGCTCACCATCGTGGGCTTTCCGGCGGCGACCACGCCCGGGATCCTGGATGAACTCAACCGGCTGGCCTTTGCCTATCGCTGGTCGACCCGGGCGATCATGCTCGACAAGACCGACGCCACCAGGCTCCTGACCCGGATCCGCCGGCAGTGGTTCGCCAAGAGGAAGTCGGTCGCCGCGATCCTCAAGGAGGTGATGACCAACGAGGCATCGACGCTCCTCGATACGGACGCCCATAACAAGGCGATCGATGCCGATGCCGCCCTGCAGGAGCTCGGCTCCGACGTGGTCGGCGCGGCCTACTGCACGGTGACGGTCACGGTATGGGACGACGACCCACGCATCGCCAATGAGAGGCTGCGCCTCGTCGAGAAGGTGATCCAGGGGCGGGATTTCACGTGCATGGCGGAAACCGTCAATGCCGTCGATGCCTGGTTCGGTTCCCTGCCGGGACACGCCTACGCAAATGTTCGTCAGCCGCCGGTCTCCACGCTCAATCTGGCGCACATGATTCCGCTCTCCGCGGTCTGGGCGGGGCCGGCGCGGGACGATCATCTGGACGCCCCGTCGCTCTTCTTCGGCAGGACCGAGGGCGCGACGCCGTTCCGCTTCTCCCTTCATGTGGGCGATGTCGGCCACACGCTCGTGGTCGGCCCGACCGGCGCCGGCAAATCCGTGCTGCTGGCCCTGATGGCGTTGCAGTTTCGGCGCTACGACAAGGCACAGGTCTTCGCTTTCGACTTCGGCGGCTCGATCCGCGCCACCGCTCTCGCCATGGGCGGCGATTGGCACGATCTGGGTGGCGCACTCACCGAAGATGCTGACGCACCTGTCGCTCTCCAGCCGCTCGCGCTCATCGACGACATCGCCGAACGCGGCTGGGCAGCGCAGTGGATCTCGGGCCTCCTGGCGCGTGAGAAGATCGCGATCACACCGGAGGTGAAGGATCATCTATGGTCGGCACTGGGTTCGCTGGCTTCGGCTCCGCTCGGTGAGCGCACGCTCACAGGCCTGTCGGTGCTGCTGCAGTCGACGGCGATCAAGCGGGCCCTCCAACCTTACTGCCTGGGCGGTTCCTTCGGACGCCTGCTCGATGCCGAGGCCGAGCGGCTGGGCGACGGCGCGGTCCAGGTATTCGAGACCGAAGGCCTGATCGGCACTGGGGCGGCGTCCGCAGTCCTTGCCTATCTCTTCCACCGCATCGAGGCCCGGCTCGACGGGCGGCCGACTCTGCTCATCGTCGACGAAGGCTGGCTGGCCCTCGATGACGAGGGCTTCGCGGGCCAGCTCCGCGAATGGCTGAAGACCTTGCGCAAGAAGAACGCCTCGGTTGTCTTTGCCACGCAGTCGCTCTCCGACATTGACGGCTCCGCCATCGCGCCGGCCATCATCGAGAGCTGTCCGACTCGTCTCTTCCTGCCGAACGAGCGGGCGATCGAGCCGCAGATCACCGCCATCTATCGCCGCTTTGGTCTCAACGACCGCCAGATCGAGATCCTCGCGCGGGCAACGCCAAAGCGCGACTACTACTGTCAGTCCCGCCGCGGCAACCGCCTGTTCGAACTCGGCCTCGGCGAGGTGGCGCTTGCCCTGACGGCGGCCTCGTCGAAGTCCGACCAGGCGCTGATCGAACGCATCCTCGCCGAGCACGGTCGCAAGGGCTTCCTCGCCGGCTGGCTTCCAGCCCGCGGCGTGGCCTGGGCCGCCGACCTCATCCCGGACCTCAACACAGGAGAATCGTCATGATGTCGATCCGTCGTGTCGGCGTAGCGGTTGCCCTCGTCATTGCGGGCAGCGCGTTGCCGGCTTCCGCTCAGATGACCGTATTCGATCCCAGCAACTATTCGCAAAACCTCCTGACGGCCGCGCGCACCTTGCAGCAGGTCAACAACCAGATCCTGTCGCTTCAGAACGAAGCGCAGATGCTGATCAACCAGGCGCGTCATCTCACGAGCCTGCCGTACTCCTCCCTGCAGCAACTGCAGCAGTCCATCGGCCGGACCCGGCAATTGCTCGGTCAGGCG
>CAYRBQ010000785.1:0-2047 GCA_964422305.1 uncultured Reyranella sp.
CTCCGGCGTGACAGGCCGGCGTTCTAACCAACTGAACTACGCCCGCAATAGCCCCAAACGGCGCGCGGAGAGATATAGGACCCCCTATGGGGTGTCAAGCTTACCGCACCCGCGAAGGCGTGCGTAAGTGCCCGATTCTTCTAGGCTTTCTGCACCGTGCGAAACGAACACCGACGAAACGATGGTGGGCGATGACGGGATCGAACCGCCGACCGCTCCCGTGTAAAGGGAATGCTCTACCGCTGAGCTAATCGCCCGGCGCGGGTGGTAGCACAGGGCCGGCGGGAATGCGCTAGTTGATAGCGTCCTTCAGCGTCTTGCTCGCCTTGAAACGCGGCACGATGGCAGCCGGAATCTTGATCTTTTCACCGGTCTGCGGGTTGCGTCCCTCGCCCGCCTTGCGCCTTGAGACCTGAAAGGTCCCGAACCCGACCAAGAGAACTTTTTCCTTCTTCTTCAGCGATTTGGTGATCACGGTCAGGATCGAATCGACGGCGTTCGCAGCGTCGGTCTTGGAAAGGTTGGTCGAAGCGGCGACGGCGGCGATCAGATCGTGCTTGTTCACGGGCGAGCCTCTGCAAAGTCGGGCAGTCTCAAGTGTAAGGGCGGCCGGAAAACGGCGTCAACGCCGAATACCATATTTTGTAGGCCGGGCGGGGTTTATTGGCATTCCTAGCACCGGGAACGACGAAGCCCCGGATCGCTCCGGGGCTTCTTTTTCCGTTCGGGGCGCCCACCGTCAGTGGGCGCGGACCTCGGCGCCTTCAGCAGGCTTGGCCGCCACGGTTTCAAGGTCGTTCGGCCACTCGATTGCGACGAGCGGCTTGACCAGCGCGCGAGCCAGGACCTCGTCCACCGTGGAGACGGGCACAATCTCAAGGCCCTTTTTCACGTTGTCAGGAATCTCCGGGAGGTCGCGCTCGTTCTCCTTCGGGATCAGCACCGTCTTGAGGCCGCCACGCAACGCCGCCAGGAGCTTCTCCTTGAGCCCGCCGATCGGCAGAACCCGACCGCGCAGGCTGATCTCGCCCGTCATGGCGACTTCCTTGCGCACTGCGATGCCGGTCAGGGCCGACACGATCGAGGTGATCATGCCCACGCCCGCCGACGGACCGTCCTTGGGCGTGGCGCCTTCCGGCACGTGCACGTGGATGTCGCGCTTGTCGAAGATGTTCGGCTTGATGCCGAACGCCGCCGCGCGCGAGCGGACAAAAGCGTTGGCCGCCTGCACCGACTCCTGCATGACGTCGCCCAGCTTGCCGGTGACGGTCACGCGGCCACGGCCTGGGACCAGCACGGCCTCGATCTGCAGCAGCTCGCCGCCGACCTCGGTCCAGGCCAGGCCCGTTGTGATGCCCACCAGATCCTCGAGCTCGGCCTCGCCGAAGCGGAAGCGGCGGACGCCGGCGTACTTGTCGAGGTTCTTGCGGCCGATCTTCACCTTGGAGGCCCCCTTCATGAGGATCTCCTTGGTCGCCTTGCGCGCGAGGTTCGCGATCTCGCGCTCGAGGTTACGAACGCCGGCCTCGCGCGTGTAGTAGCGCACGAGATCGCGCACCGCATCGTCGTGGATGTCGAGCTCGCCGTCCTTCAGCCCGTTTGCCTCGATCTGCTTGGGGATCAGGTGCTTGCGGGTGATGGCAACCTTCTCGTCCTCGGTGTATCCAGCCAGCCGGATGATCTCCATGCGGTCCATCAGCGGCTGCGCCATGCGCAGCGAGTTCGCCGTGGTGATGAACATCACGTTCGACAGGTCGTAGTCGACCTCGAGGTAGTGGTCGTTGAATGAGGTGTTCTGCTCGGGGTCGAGCACCTCGAGCAGCGCCGATGACGGGTCGCCCCGGAAGTCCGCGCCGAGCTTGTCGATCTCGTCGAGCAGGAAGAGCGGGTTCGACGACTTCGCCTTCTTCATCGACTGGATGACCTTGCCCGGCAGCGAGCCGATGTAGGTCCGGCGATGGCCGCGGATTTCGGCTTCGTCACGCACGCCGCCCAGCGACATGCGCACGAAGTTGCGGCCAGTGGCCTTGGCGATCGACTTGCCGAG
>CAYRBQ010000786.1:0-2045 GCA_964422305.1 uncultured Reyranella sp.
CCGCCGCCGGCCAGCGCCAGCGCCTTGCGGGCATCGGAGAGCTCGCGCTCGACCCTGCGCTGGCCGTCGACCAGCGCCGCCAGCCGCGCCGGCAGGTCCTCGGCGCGCACCTTGAGCGTCGCCGCCGCCTCGTTCAGGAGATCGATCTGGTGGCGCACATAGGCCTCGGCCGCGTGGCCGGCCAGCGCCTCGATGCGGCGCACGCCGGCCGACACCGCGCCCTCGCCGACGATGCGGAACAGGCCGATGTCGCCGGTGCGCCGCGCGTGGGTGCCGCCGCACAGCTCGACCGAGTACCTCTGCCCGTCGCCGCCGCCCATCGAGAGCACGCGCACTTCCTCGCCGTACTTCTCGCCGAACAGCGCCATCGCCCCCGCCGCGATCGCCTCGTCGGGCGTCATCAGCCGCGTCTCGACCGCCGAGTTGTGGCGGATGCGGTCGTTGACCTCGTCCTCGATGCGGCGCAGCTCCTCGGGCGAGATCGCCTTGGTGTGGCTGATGTCGAAGCGCAGCCGGTCGGGCGCCACCAGCGAGCCCTTCTGCGTGACGTGCTCGCCGAGATGGCGGCGCAGCGCCTCGTGCAGCAGATGGGTCGCCGAATGATGCGCGCGGAGCTGGGCGCGGCGGATCGCGTCGACGGTCATCACCAGATCATCGCCGACCTTGAGCTCGCCCTTCTCGACCCTGGTGTGGTGTGCATGCAGATCGCCCACCATCTTCTGGACGTCGCTGACGAAGCCCTCGTTGGCGCCGCCCAGGAGCCTGCCCTGGTCGCCCTGCTGGCCGCCCGACTCGGCATAGAACGGCGTCTGGTTGGTGATCACCCAGCCGGTCTGTCCCGCTTTCAGCGAGCCGACTTCCTTGCCGTCGAGCACGATCGCCTTGATCTGGCCCTCGGCACGCTCGGTGTCGTAGCCCAGGAACTCGGTGGCGCCCGCCTTCTGGCGCACGTCGAACCAGATCGCCTGGTCGGCGGTCTCGCCCGAGCCCGCCCAGGCGGCGCGCGCCTTGGCGCGCTGCTCGTCCATCGACTTCTCGAAGCCCGCCGTGTCGACGGCGATGTCGCGCGCGCGCAGCACGTCCTGCGTGAGGTCGAGGGGGAAGCCGAACGTGTCGTAGAGCTTGAACGCCACCTCGCCCTTCAGGGTGCCGCCGGCCGACAGGCCCTTGGTCTCGTCCTCGAGCAGCTTGAGGCCGGTGCCCAGCGTCTTCTTGAAGCGGGTCTCCTCGAGCTTCAGCGTCTCGGTGATCAGCGGCTGCGCGCGGACCAGCTCCGGGTACGCATCACCCATCTCGTGCACGAGCGTCGGCACCAGCTTGTAGACCATCGGGTCCTGCGCCCCGAGGATGTGCGCGTGACGCATCGCGCGGCGCATGATGCGGCGGAGCACGTAGCCGCGGCCCTCGTTGGAGGGCAGCACGCCGTCGGCGATCAGGAACGAGGTCGCGCGCAGATGGTCGGCGATCACCTTGTGCGAGGCCGACTGGCTGCCGTCGGGATCGACGCCGGTCTCGTGCGCCACCGCCTCGATCAGCGCCCGGAACAGGTCGATGTCGTAGTTGTTGTGCTTGTGCTGCAGGACGGCCGCGAGGCGCTCCAGGCCCATGCCGGTGTCGATCGAGGGCTTGGGCAGGCTGATGCGCTCTTCCCTGGTCACCTGCTCGAACTGCATGAAGACCAGGTTCCAGATCTCGATGAACCGGTCGCCGTCCTGCTCGGCGCTGCCCGGCGGGCCGCCCGGGATGCCCTCGCCGTGGTCGTAGAAGATCTCCGAGCACGGGCCGCACGGACCGGTGTCGCCCATCGCCCAGAAATTGTCCGAGGTCGGGATGCGGATGATCTTCTCGTCGGGCAGGCCCGCGATCTTCTTCCAGTGGCCCGCCGCCTCGTCGTCGGTGTGGAACACCGTGACCAGCAGCTTGTCCTTGGGCAGGCCGTAGTCCCTGGTGAGCAGGTTCCACGCCAGCTCGATCGCGCGCTCCTTAAAGTAGTCGCCGAACGAGAAGTTGCCCAGCATCTCGAAGAAGGTGTGGTGACGGGCGGT
>CAYRBQ010000787.1:0-2041 GCA_964422305.1 uncultured Reyranella sp.
AACTTCCTGCAGGAAGACGAGTGGCGCGCCCGCGGCGCCGATGGCCTGCTCCTGCGCGAAGACCAGCAATTCCACTGGATCAATCGCGGCTACAAGACCTTCGACGACTTCCTAGCCGCCCTCGCCTCGCGCAAGCGCAAGATGCTCCGACGCGAACGCCGCGACGCGCAGGACGGTCTGGAGATAGAGCGCATCACCGGCGCGGCGCTCACCAAACAGCACTGGGACGCCTTCTTCCGCTTCTACATGGACACCGGCGGCCGCAAATGGGGCTCGCCCTATCTCACTCGCGCCTTCTTCGACATCCTGGGCTCGACCATGGCCGACCAGGTCGTGCTGGTCATGGCCGAGGCCGACGGAAGGCCGGTCGGTGGCGCACTCAACCTCAAGGGCGACGACACGCTCTACGGCCGCTACTGGGGCTGCCTGGAGAGTCACGCCTTCCTGCATTTCGAGGCCTGCTACTACCAGGCCATCGACTATGCGATCGCGCACGGCTTGAAGCGGGTCGAGGCCGGCGCACAGGGCGACCACAAGATCCAGCGCGGCTACCTGCCGGTGCCGACCTTCTCGGCACACTGGATCGTCGACAAGGGCTTCCGCAGCGCCGTCGACGACTATCTCAGGCGCGAGCGTCCCGCCGTCGAGCAGGAGATCGAAGGCCTGAAGCAGTATTCGCCGTTCCGGAAGGAGAACGAGGGGTAGGCCGAGCGAAGCTCGGCCTACTACTTGCCCCTCATCAGCACGCCGAGGAAGAAGACCACGAAGAAGACCGCATAGGCGGTGACGTCCATGCCGCCGAACTGCAGCCCCTTCCAGCCGCTGTTGTCGATGATGAAAAGAACCACCCAGTAGACCGCAGTGGCGAGCACCGCGGCCCTGAGCGCGACCCAGAGCGGTCGCAGGAAGCTCATTCAGCCCCGGTCATTCGGCCAGCACCGGCTCCTGGCTGGCCGGCGGCAGGGCGCCGCGCTCGGGCGGCACGAAGGTGAAGGCGAGCTTGGCTGCATCGCCTTCGCCCTCGACGTCGACACGCACGGTGCCGCCATCGGACAGCTTGCCGAAGAGCACCTCCTCGGCGAGCGGCTTCTTCACGTACTCCTGGATGACACGGGCGAGCGGCCGGGCGCCGAACAGCTTGTCGTAGCCCTTCTCCGCCAGCCAGCGGCGCGCCGCGTCGTTCAGCTCGATGAAGACCTTGCGGTCGGCGAGCTGGCCTTCGAGCTCGGCCACGAACTTGTCCACCACCTTGCCCATGCTCTCGGGGCCGAGGTTGGCGAACTTGATGATCGCGTCGAGACGGTTGCGGAACTCCGGGGCGAACAGCCGGTTGATCGCGTCGTCGTCCTCGTCGTGCCGCTGCTCGCGGCCGAAGCCCAGCGCCGGCTTGGCGATGTCGGCGGCGCCGGCGTTGGTCGTCATGCAGAGGATGACGTTGCGGAAGTCCACCGTCCGGCCGTTGTGGTCGGTGAGCTTGCCGTAGTCCATCACCTGCAGGAGCACGTTGAAGACATCCGGATGCGCCTTTTCGATCTCGTCGAACAGCACGACGCAGTGCGGGTGCTGGTTCACCTTGTCGGTGAGCAGGCCGCCCTGGTCGAAGCCGACATAGCCCGGAGGCGCGCCGATCAGGCGCGAGACGCTGTGGCGCTCCATGTACTCCGACATGTCGAAGCGGACGATCTCAAGGCCGAGCAGCCGCGCGAGCTGGCGTGTCACCTCGGTCTTGCCGACGCCGGTGGGACCGGCCAGCAGGTAGCTGCCGATCGGCTTCTCCGGTGCACGGAGGCCGGCGCGCGCCAGCTTGATCGAGGCGGCGAGCTGGTCGATCGCGCGGTCCTGGCCGAACACGACGGTCTTGAGGTCGCGATCGAGGCTGCGCAGCAGCTCGGTGTCGTCCTTGCTGACGCTCTTGGGCGGAATGCGGGCGATCTTGGCGACGATCTCCTCGATGTCCGGCACGTCGATCGTGGTCTTGCGCTCGGCGGGCGTGCGCAGCATCTGCGCCGCGCCGACCTCGTCGATCACGTCGATCGACTTG
>CAYRBQ010000788.1:0-2038 GCA_964422305.1 uncultured Reyranella sp.
CGCTCGCCTCATGATGCGAGCGGGACGCTCGCGGTCCGGAAGCGTCCGCTGGCGTACGCAACGCCCCGATCGCGCCGTGGCGCGGCCTTGGTTTCACCGGGGTCGCACGCCATGTGAGCGCGCATGGTGGACAACCTGTTGGCGTGGCTCGCGGACTGGCGGCATCCCGCCCTCCTGCTGGCCGCGATGCTCGTCCTCTACGTGGCGCGCGAGGGTGCGCACCGGCTGCTGCGGGCGGGCGCGCTGCTCGCCGCCGCCGGCCTGCGCCAGCTCGACGCCTGGCTGCGCGTAGGGGCGACGAACGCCTCGGCGCGGCATCGACGGCTCGCCGCGTCCCTCAAGGAAGAGGAGCTGCAGCCGCGCATCCCCGACGAGGTGCGCCATGCGGAGAAGGCGCTCGCGAAGGTGCACGACGAGGCCACGCTGAAGAAGGCCGAAGGCGCGGTCGAGAAGCTGGGCGCCCACGTCGCCGAGCATCGCGAGGTGATGCGCTCCTACGGCGTCCACCTGCGCGACACCGCTTCGTCGCCGGCGCCTGGCGCGGTCGCGGCGTCGAGCGGCACGCGGCTGGTGTTCGCGCTGATCCTGGTCGCCGCCGTCGGCGTCGCGGGCTGGCTGAACTTCGCGCTGCTGGAGCGGCCGATGGCCGAGGTGGTGGGCGATTCGTATCGCGTGATGGGCGTGCCGATCTATCGCCTGGCCGCGCTCGCCATCATCGTGCTGGAGGTCGCGGTCGGCATGGTGCTGCTGGAGGCGCTGGGCGGCACCACCATGTTCCCGCCGTTCGAGCGGCTGGAGCACAGGAAGGCGCTCCGCCTCACCGTCGTGGTCGTGCTGGGGACCGCGCTGGTCGTGCTGGCCTCGATCGAGGCGGCCCTTGCGCTGACGCGCGACGAGATCACCCAGCTCGAGCGAGATCTTCTGGGGACTTTGGCGGGCAACGCATCGGCGGCGGGCAACAACGACGTCGGGCAACTGGCGCGCTGGGCGCAGGCGGCGTTCGGCTTCGTGATCCCGTTCGCCCTGGCATTCCTGGGCTTCGCCATCGAGATGCTGGTGCGCCACGCCCGCGTCGTGCTGCAGCTCGTGCTGACCTTCCTGCTGCAGGTCCTGTCGTTTGCCGTGCGCTTCCTCTACCGGCTGGTCACGGGCCTGCTGGCGTTCGTGCTCGCGGTCTACGACTTCCTGATCTTCCTGCCGCTGTTCATCGAGCGGAAATGGCGCGAGGCGAGATCGTGAGGCGGCGTGCCTTGCTCGGCATGGGGCTCGCGGCCGCGGCGTTGCCGCTGGCGGCCTGCGAGGACGAGAAGGACCGCGCCGTCGCGGTCTATGCGCTGCTCGACGTGTCGGGCAGCTACTTCCGCGAGCTCGACAAGGCGATGCGGGCGCTTCGGGTCATGATGGGCTTCGTGAAGGCGCACGACAGCTTCACCGTGGCCGAGATCGCGGGCTGCAGCTTCACCGACGAGGCGGTGCTGCTGCGCTTCACCGCGCCCGACCGTCCCAGCGAGCGGCAGCGGCTGGTCGCGGCCTCGGCGGCGCGGCTCGCCGACTATGCCGCGAAGGCCCGGGCGACGTCGTACACGGATATCCGCGGCGCACTCACCCAGGCGGTGCAGCAGCTCTCGGCCAAGGCGGCGGCGCGGCGCACCATCGTGATCTTCTCCGACCTGGAGGAGGAGCTGCCGCCCAACTGCCGCCGCGAGGCGCCGCTGCCGGCGGGTTTGCGCGGCTGTCGCGTCATCGCGGCCAACGTGACGCGGCTGCCCGAGGACAACCGCGACCCCGCGCGCTATGCCCGCCGTATCGAGAGCTGGCGCCGGCTCGTCGAGGCCGCGGGTGCGAGCTGGCAGGTCGCCGGCGATCCCGCCGATCTGGTCGCGGTCCTCAAGGACCGTTAGGTGCTGTGGCCCATCCTTCGAGTAAGGCGCATATGAATGCGCCGTGGCGGCTTCGCCGCCACCAAACGAATAGGGCAAGTTAACAGACCACACCCAAAAGAGCAACGCGGAGCGCTGCGGCTAGAAGGGTGGGGGCG
>CAYRBQ010000789.1:0-2032 GCA_964422305.1 uncultured Reyranella sp.
GGCGACCGCGACAAGCTGTTTGCGCTGATGCGCAAGGAGCTGCTCGAGATCAAGGAGCAGTTCGCGACGCCGCGCCGGACCGAGATCCTCGACAACGAGTTCGAGCAGGACATCGAGGACCTGATCCAGCGCGAGGACATGGTCGTCACGGTGACGCATGGCGGCTACGTCAAGCGCGTGCCGGTGTCGGCCTATCGTGCACAGCGCCGCGGCGGCAAGGGCCGGTCCGGCATGGCCACGCGCGAGGACGATTTCGTCTCGAGCCTGTTCGTCGCCAACACGCACACACCGGTCCTGTTCTTCTCCAGCCGGGGCATCGTCTACAAGCTCAAGGTCTGGCGGTTGCCGCTGGGTGCTCCCCAGGCGAGGGGCAAGGCGTTCGTGAACCTGCTGCCGCTCAGTGAAGGCGAGACGATCAGCGCCGTCATGCCGATGCCGGAGGACGAGGCGAGCTGGGCCACCCTCAACGTCATGTTCGCCACGGCGCGCGGCGGCGTGCGCCGCAACGAGCTCAGCGACTTCGTGAGCGTGAACCAAGGCGGCAAGATCGCCATGAAGTTCGAAGGCGCGGATGCCGGCGACCGGCTGATCGGCGTCAGCGTCTGCAGTGAGGAGCAGGACGTGCTGCTGGCGACCCGCCAGGGTCGCGCCATGCGCTTCCCCGTCTCGACAGTGCGCGTCTTCGCCAGCCGCAACTCGACCGGCGTACGCGGCATCGCCTTGGCCGAGGGCGACGAGGTGATCTCGATGTCGCTGGTGGACGGCGGCAAGGGCGTCACCAGCGAGGAGCGCGACGCCTATCTGCGCCAGTCGCGCGCGTTGCGCCAGGCGGAGAATGCGGCCGAGGGCACGGAGGAGGAGACCGTCGCCGCTGAGGAAGCTGCGACGCCGGCGACGGCTACACTTGCGCCCGAGCGGTTTGCGGAGCTCCAGAACAAGGAGGAGTTCGTTCTTACCGTCGCTTCGTCGGGCTTCGGCAAGCGGACCTCGGCTTACGAATACCGGGTCACCGGCCGCGGAGGCAAAGGCGTCGAGCTGATGAATCTCGCGAAGGGTGGCGAGGTCGTCGCGGCATTTCCCGTGCTCGGCTCCGACGAGATCATGCTGGTCACCGATGGCGGGACGCTGATTCGCTGCCCGGTCGATGGAATCCGCATTGCGGGACGCGCGACGCGCGGCGTGCGCATCGTCAACGTCAGCGAGGGCGAGCGCGTCGTTTCCGCCGTTCGTATCGGCGAGGACGATGCCGGCAACGGCGGCGGCGAGCCCAGTTCCGAAACAAACGGTGGATAAGGACCGGTCGTGTCGCTAAGACTTTGCCGTCGCAGTCTGCGAACAGATTGTTTCGTAGTGGGGGGGAGCCATGACCGTGGAACGCACCGGTGTCTATCCGGGCACGTTCGATCCCGTCACGAGCGGGCACATGGAAGTCGTGCGCCGCTCGCTTCGCCTCGTCGACCGGCTGGTGATCGGTCCGGCCATCAACATCGGCAAGGGCCCGCTCTTCTCGCTCGAGGAGCGGATCGACATCATCAAGGACGACATCGCGGATTTTCCCCAGGCCGACAGGGATCGCATCGAGGTGGTGCCGTTCGAAGGCCTGCTGATCCACTTCGCCCGCGAGGTCGGAGCTTCGGTGATCATCCGCGGGCTCCGGGCGGTCTCGGACTTCGAGTACGAGATCCAGATGGCCAACATGAACGCGCGCATGGAGCCGGCGATCGAAACGATCTTCCTGATGGCGTCGGACCGGCACCAGTTCATCGCCTCATCCCTCGTGAAGGACATCGCGCGGCTGGGCGGCGACACGTCGCAGTTCGTGTCGAAACGAGTCTTCGAGCGGCTCAAGGCCAAATTCCGCAAGGCCTGATGCCCCAAGGGGCTGCGTTGACCGTGGGGCCTGCACACTTTATACGGGCGCCGCGCGGGGCTGTGGCCCGCGTCGCGGAACCGGGACGAGCCCATAGCTCAGCGGTAGAGCATCTGACTTTTAATCAGGTGGTCGTAGGTTCGATCCCTACTGGGCTCACCA
>CAYRBQ010000790.1:0-2032 GCA_964422305.1 uncultured Reyranella sp.
GAGCACTCGCGAGTCTGAGAAGCGTCTCGCGGTCCTGCGCCACCAGTCTCTTGTAGTCGCCGACGATCTTCTCGAGCTCATCCTGCGGCAGCACGCTGTCGAGTTCCTTGAAGCCTTGCGGCGCGCGCTGCTCGACGATGTCGAGCATCACGTCGATGCCCTTCTTCCGGTTGCTCTCCACGATGCGGGCGGTCGGCGGCAGGCGGCGCTCCTCGTAGCGCTTCAGCGCCTTCTCCGGATCGTCGCCGACCAGCAGCTCCTGCGTGATCGCCTCGCCGTCGAGGATCGCCTGCGACGCGCCGTTGGAGCCGATCGGGTACATCGGATGCGCCGCGTCGCCCAGCAGGGTGATGCGGCCGTGGCTCCAGCCCGGCAGCGGATCGCGGTCGACCATCGGGAATTCCAGGATGATGTGCGCGTTCCTGATCACCTCGGGCACGTCGAGCCAGCCGAAGTTCCAGTCGGCGAAGCGCGGCAGGAAGTCCTCGAGCCTGCCCGGCTTGTTCCAGTCCTCGCGCGGCGGCGTCGAGCCGTCACCCATGTGGAGATCGCAGATCCAGTTGATCAGCGCCTCGCCCCGCTCGGCGTGCGCGCGGCTGATCGGGTAGCAGACGAATTTCTGGTTGTGATGGCCCGCCTGCACCATGGTGGCGCCGCCGAGATAGGGCTTGCCGACGGTGACGCCGCGCCACATCTGGATGCCCTGCCACTTGGGCGGGCCCTCGTCCGGATGATAGTGCGCGCGCACGGCGGAGTGGATGCCGTCGGCCGCGACCAGGATGTCGGCCTCGACGTTCTCGACGGGCATGCCGTCGCGGTCGACGAACTGCGCGGAGACCTTGCCGTGATGCTGCGCGAAGCGCGCGATGCGCCGGCCGAACCTGATCCGGTCCGCGCCCAGCATCTCCTGCGCGGCGTGGAACAGGATCATCTGCAGCTCGCCGCGATGGATCGAGAATTGCGGCCACGGCAGGCCGGCGTGGCGGCCGCGCGGATCGGCCCAGATCGTCTGGCCGTGCCGGTTGGCGTAGCGCAGCTCGCGCGTCTCGATCGCCGTCGCCGCCAGGGCGGGCTCGAGGCCGAGGCCCGACAGGATGCGGATGGCGCCGGCCTGGATGTTGATGCCGACGCCGAGCGGCCGCAACTCGGTCACCGCCTCGAAGACGTGAACGTCGAAGCCGGCGCGATGCAGGCACATCGCCGCGGTGAGCCCGCCGATCCCGGCGCCGGCGATGACGATCTTCATGGGTGTTCCTTATGAGTCGCGGCTCAGGCCGCGATAGAGCAGGGCGGCTTGGTAGGCGGCCCAGCGCTCGGCGTGCGTTTCGCTGAGCTCGCGCAGATAGGCCCAGCTATAGATGCCACTGTCGTGCCTGTCGTCGAACACGATGCGGACGGCGTAGTGGCCCACCGGTTCGACGGCCGTGATCTTCACGTGACGACGGCCGGAGACGATCTTCTTCTGGCTGGGACCGTGGCCCTGCACTTCGGCCGACGGGCTCTCGACGCGCAGGTATTCGGCGCACAGCACGGCCTTGTGGCCGTCCGAGAAGTCGACCTCGAGCCGGCCCTCGTCCTTGAACACGCGCAGCTCCAGCGGCCACGGCGCGGTGGTCGATTCGTAGCTGCCCTCGTCGGGAACGGCCTTGGGAAAGAGGTCGGCCGTCACGGCACGTCCCTCAACTGCCGCGCCTCGCTCACCAGCATGATGGGGATGCCGTCGCGGATCGGGTAGGCGAGGCCGGCCTTGCGGCTGATCAGCTCGCCGGCCGCGGCATCGTACTCCAGCGGCCCGTGCGTGGCCGGGCAGACCAGGATCTCGAGCAGCTTGGGATCCACGCCGGCACGGCGCGGGACTGCGGTTTCGTCCGATGGAGGGCTCATCGTGCGTTTTTCCTTGGGCTCTTGTTGTGCGATTTATAGCACGAAGAGGTCAGTTCGTCCGGCGCGGCGGCGTCTCGGAGGCGGGGCCGAAGGCGTTCATTTCCAGGAAGGCCACCAGAAGCTTGGCGCGGGCCGAGGAATCGGCGGC
>CAYRBQ010000791.1:0-2025 GCA_964422305.1 uncultured Reyranella sp.
GCAGCTTCAGGCCAAGCTCGATCCCGGCTTCCGCGCCGCCGCCGAGAAGGGCCTCGCCGTCACCCTCGCCGACTACGCCAAGGCTTACGAGGCCAAGAGCCGGCTCGCGCGCGACCTCGCGCTCTGGCATCGCAAGTACGACCTGCTGCTGGCGCCGGTGACGCCGACGGCCGCACCGCCGGTCGAGACGCTCTACAACTCGGAGGCCTTTCCGCGTTGGACGAAGGGCGCGCCCTATACGCTGCCCTGCAACCTGACGGGCCAGCCGGCCGCCTCGATGCCGGCTGGACTCACCACAGCCGGCCTGCCCGTCGGCCTCCAGATGATCGGCGCACCGCGCGCGGACCACAAAGTGCTGCGGGCGATGCGCGCCTACGAGAGCGCGAGCGGCTGGAAGTGGCCGCAGCCGCGGGTGCTCGAGACGCTGAGGAAGCTCTAGGAGTCCGCGGTCAGGCGGGCCGGGACAATTCGGTTCGCGCCGGACGCACGGCGCGCAGCGCGATGACGAGGACCCGGTAGCCCAGGAAGCCGGCGCAAAGCGCGCTGGCGGCGGCGATGTAACCCGGCTCGACGATCGCCTCGCCGAGCATCGACGAGGCGAAGTCGATGCCCGCGACGATCGCCAGAACGGCGGCGACGACGACACCGTCGATGGTGGCCGGCAGCGCGACGAGACCGGACTCCTTGTTCGGCCGAACCGGCAACATCCAGCCACGGATACGCCCGATCACCGAGCCCACGACGAAGGCGGCGAGCCACAGCACGTCGAACAGGATGTTCGCCTCGAAGACACCCGCAAGCAGCATGAGGGTCGCGAGCAGGGCGAAGCCGCCCGGCAGCGCGAGGCGGCCGAGGCTGGTCATGCCGCCGCGCGACTGCGCCGCCATCGTCCACAGGCAGAGCGCCGCGAACAGGAGCGTCAGACCATTCGACAGGCTCAGAGCCGAAACCATCGTCCTAGGAAACGACACCCCGCGGCGCGAGTAAAGCGCCGTGGTTGCACAGGCAGTGTGGAGCGTTGCGGACTTCATGCACAGTGCACGGGAATTCGGCCCGTGCCGCATTTGGGCCGCCTTCCCCCCTGTCAGCTCTCGACCTTGACGCCGGCCGTCGTGATCACCTTCCGCCACTTCTCGACCTCGTCGGTCAGGAACTTGGCGGTCTCGGCTGGCGTCGCGCCGACCGGGATGACGGCCTGCTCGGCCAGCCGCTTGCGCAGGGCCTCGTCCTTCATTGCCGTGGCGACGGCATTGCCCATCCTGTCGACGATGTCCTTGGGCGTGCCGGCCGGCGCCAGGAACATCACCCAGCTCGACGACTCGATCAGCGGACCGCCCGCCTCAACGATGGTCGGGATATCGTCGGCGCCGGGCACGCGGTTCTTCGACATCATGGCGAGTGCACGGACCTTGCCCGCCTTCACCTGGCTCATCGTGCCGATCGGCACGTCGAGCAGCATCTGGATGTTGCCCGACATCAGGTCGCTGAGCGCCGGCGCCGTGCCCTTGTAGGGCACGTGCACCATCTTGGTGCCGGTCACCTGCATGATCAGCTCGCTGGTGAGGTGCGCCGCCGCCCCGACGCCCGAGGAGCCGAACGAAATCTTGCCCGGGTTCTTCCTGGCGTAGTCGATCAGCTCGCCGACGTTCTTCACCGGCAGGTCGTTGCTGACGAGGATCATGATCGGCGCGATGCCGACCAGCGAGACCGGCGCGAAGCTCGTCACCGGATCGAACTTGAGCTTGCCTTCGTACAGCGTCTTGTTAGCGGCGTGCGCGGCGATCACCGTCAGGAAGGTGTAGCCGTCGGGCGGAGCGTTCGCGACGATCTCGGCGCCGATCAGAGAGTTGGCGCCGGGCTTGTTGTCGACGACGAAGGTCTGGCCGACGTTCGTCTTCTCGAGCGTGAGTCGCGTCACCGAGTCGGTGAGGCCGCCGGCGGTATAGGGCACCACCCAGCGGATCGGCTTGTTGGGCCATGCCTGGGCGCGCGCAGCACCGGGAAGCAGCGTGGCCGCGGCGGCAG
>CAYRBQ010000792.1:0-2017 GCA_964422305.1 uncultured Reyranella sp.
CATGATGGAACTCCTCGCGCCGCGCACGGATCTGCGCTCAAAGGACACTGCGATGGATTGGAGAGGGTGGCGGCGACTGGTTGGGTAGATAAGAGACGAACGACAAGCGATCCGCAGGGCCCCGGGGACACCGGAGCGGCGGATCAGCCGATAAGTCGAAGCGTCGTCAGTCGCAGCATGTTGGGCCGGACAATCACCGATTTGCCCGGCCCCGTCAACCCGTCAGGTCTCGCGCATTCTTGTCCTGAGCCGGCGCAGGGCGGTCAGCGCAGAGGAATGTTGATGCTGATGCCCGGCTGCACCGGGGCGTAGTAGACGGGCGGCGGCGCGTAATAGGCCGGCGCCGGCACGTAATAGACAGGCCGCGGCGCGTAGTATTTGATCTTCGGCGCTTTGTAGACGTAGCCGGGATAGTAATAGTGATGATGGTGGGGCCCCTTCCACCCACCCTCACCCGCCTCCGCCTCGGGCGCGCCGACGATCATGGCGGCGCCTGCTGCTGCGACGAAGCCCAGCCAGGACGTGCGAAGCTTGCTCATGAGCGTGCTCCTTTCGGTCAGCGGAGCGGCAGGTTGATGCTGATGCCCGGAGGTGGTGCGTAGACCGGGTAGGCCGGCGCGTAGGCGACCGGCGCCGGATAGACGACGACCGGTCGCGGCGGCGGTGCGTAGATCACCGGCGGCGGAGCATAGTAGGGGGCGGGGGCCACGACGTAGGCAGGCGCATAGTAATGGCCGCGCCACTTCTTGCCTTCGCCGGCCATCGCGGCGGTTCCTCCCATCAGAATTGCGCCGGCCGCTGCCGCGGCGCCCAATGTTCGCAACGTCGATCCGATCCGGGCTCTCGTCACGTCGGTGCTCATTGTCTTTCTCTCCTTTGCTGCAGGGTGGAAACGCCTGCAGGTCAGCCATGTTGCGCCCGGATTTGCCCGCTGGCCGGTGACCAACTTGTGGTAATCGGGATGAAACGTTCAGGAGGAAGGTTCAGATGGCAGGTCCGTTGGCCGGCGTTCGCATTCTCGACTGCACGACCGTCGTGCTGGGGCCGTGGGCGGCGCAGCAATTGGGCGATCTCGGGGCGGACGTCATCAAGATCGAGCCGCCGGAGGGCGACACGACCCGCCAGCTCGGCCCGGCGCGCAATCCCGGCATGGCCGCCTTCTATCTCGGCTGCAATCGCTCCAAGCGTTCGATCGTGCTCGACCTCAAGCAGGAGGCCGGTCGCAAGGCGCTGTTCAAGCTCGCTGAAACCGCCGACGTGCTGATGCACAACTACCGGCCGGATCCGGCGAAGCGCCTGGGCGTCGAATACGAGGCCTTCGAGAAGATCAACCCGCGGCTCGTCTACCTCGCGACCTACGGCTATCGCGCCGCCGGCCCGATGGGCGCGAAGGCCGCCTACGACGACATCATCCAGGCGGGCTCGGGACTCGCCGCGCTGCAGACCGTGGTCGCCGGCCAGCCCCGCTTCCTGCCGACCATCGTGGCCGACAAGACGAGCTCCAACGGCGTCGTCTCCGCGCTGCTCGCGGCACTTTTCGCGCGCGAGCGCACCGGCAAGGGCCAGGCGGTCGAGGTGCCGATGTACGAGACCCTGGTCTCTTTCGTGATGGTCGAGCATCTCTACGGCGAGAGCTTCAAGCCGGCGCTCGATACGGCGGGCTACAAGCGCGTGCTCAACAAGGAGCGGCGGCCTTATCCCTCGAAGGACGGCTACTTCGCGCTGCTGCCCTACACCGATGGTCACTGGAAGGAGTTCTGCACCCTGGTCGGCCGCGAGGACCTCGCCAAGGATCCGCGCTTCCAGGGAATGGCGAACCGCCTGAAGAACGTCGAGCAGTACTACGCCACGCTCGCAGGCCTCTGCGCCGAGCGGACCAATGCCGAGTGGGTCGAGCTGCTAAAGAACTCCAATGTGCCGCACGGGCCGGTGAACACGCTCGACGACCTGTTCGTCGAACCGGCGCCCGAAGCCGCCAGCAATGTAAGCGTAGATCTCGTCACGTTGAAGGTCTTCA
>CAYRBQ010000793.1:0-2014 GCA_964422305.1 uncultured Reyranella sp.
CGATACGCAGGTTGTTGGTCGCGAGCTTCGGGTCGCCCGCCAGTTCGGCCTGCTTGAAGAACTCGCAGAAGCGCTTCCACTGGCCGTCGCTGGTGATGCCGATGAAAACCTGCTGGCCGTCCGAGGTGTTGAAGATCTCGTAGACCGCCCACGAGCTCACCCGCTCGGGCATCGGCGGCGGGGCGGCGCCGTTCATCGCCGTGATGGCGAGGTGCTGGCCCATCAGGAAGACCACCGACTCGAACAGCGCGCTCTCGACCAGCCCGCCCTTCCCCGTGCGCTCGCGCTGCTTCAGCGCCAGCACCGTGCCGAAGGCGCCGAACATGCCGCCCATGATATCGACCACCGACGTGCCGGCACGCAGCGGCCGGCCGGACGGCCCGGTCATGTAGGCGAGCCCGCCCATCATCTGCACGACCTCGTCCAGCGCCGGCCGCTTCTCGTAGGGGCCGGGCAGGAAGCCTTTCAGCGCACAGTAGACGAGCCGCGGGTTGATCTTCGCGAGGTCCGCCGGGCCCAGCCCGCGCTTGGCCATCGAGCCCGGCGCGAAGTTCTCGATCAGCACGTCGGCCGACTGCAGCAGCTTTACCAGCACCGCCCTGCCCTCGGGCGCATCGGCGTCGAGCGCCAGGCTCTTCTTGTTGCGGTTGAAGTAGCCGAAGAAGCCGGCGCCGAAGCCGCGCAGCTTGCGCGTGCGATCACCGTCGACCGGTTCGACCTTGATCACCTCGGCGCCGAGGTCAGCCAGGATCATGCCGCACGAAGGACCGAGGATCGTGTGGGTGAGCTCGACGACGCGGACACCCTTGAGGGGTGGCTCCATCACTGCAGCCAAGTATCGATGTCCTTGGTGAGCGGCAGGCCGGCGGCCTCGGCCAGCACGCGATGGCCCATGCCGGCGCCGACCATGAAGGCCTCCTGGTGCGGCAGCGCGTTGGCCTTGAGCAGGGAGCGGATGGCGGGTCCGTCGTGGCCCCAGCCGATCGCCTCGACCTTGCCGTCGAAGGCTCGGTTGAGGGTGGCCAGGAACTCGGCGCGCTCCTCCTCGGAGAGGCCGGGCACGGCATCGATGTCGCCCAGCACGAACAGGCGGCCGCGGAATTTCGCGACCAGGGCGGCCACCGAATTGCGCGGCTCGACAATGATTTCGCGGTTCGGACCGCGGCGCACCCGGGCGGCCAGCGACAGCGGCATCACGGCGGCGCCGAGATGGGCGCCGGAATCCATGATGACCGACGTGAGTTCCTTGTAGGTGATGCCCAGCCGCTCGGCCCGTTTCAGGCGCATCATCGCGACTTCAGGCTTGGGGGTCTTCCAGGCCCTGGCGGTGGCGCGGCGCCACACCCAGGCCTCCCACGACATGTCGAAGGTCGGTCCGTTGTTGTGGCCGATGCCGGGCCGGCGCAACAGGGCCTCGACATTGACATGCCGGACCCCTAGACGGTCGAAACGATCACCCATTGCGCTATTCTAACGCAAGTTCGGTGCCGGAATCGAGGAGCGACGCGTGCAGGATTTTCAGGTCGACGTGCTGGTGGTGGGTGCGGGCAATGCCGCGGCGTGTGCGGCGCTGGCAGCACGCGAGACGGGCGCGTCGGTCGCCATGCTGGAGGCCGCTCCCGAGGAGGAGCGCGGCGGCAACAGCACCTACACCGCCGGCGCCATGCGCGTGGTGTTCCACAATGTCGATGACCTCGCCCAGCTCTACGACCTCACCGAGGACGAGAAGCGCGACGTCGATTTCGGCAGCTATTCCGCCGACCAGTATCTCGACGACATGGGCCGCGTGACCAACTACCGCTGCGACCCCGAGCTGACCGACATCCTGATCAGCCGCTCCTTCGAGACCTTGAAGTGGATGCGCTCCAAGGGCGTGCGCTTCCAGCCCTCCTACGGCCGCCAGGCCTTCAAGGTGAACGGCAAGTACAAGTTCTGGGGCGGCCTCGCGGTCGAGGCCTGGGGCGGCGGCCCGGGCCTGGTCGACCTCGAGCACAAGGCGGCGGTGAAGGCCGGC
>CAYRBQ010000794.1:0-2010 GCA_964422305.1 uncultured Reyranella sp.
CCGACGGTGGATGAGTGCGGTCCGTTAGACAGATTCCGAAGGAATCTGAGTTAGAGAAGTTACGGCCGCTCCAACCTGTTGAACGCCAAAGACTTTTGGGCGATTGCGGTCCCCGATAGCACGAGGATCGGGTCCCCGATGGCACGATAGTCGCCGTCCCCGATGGCACGAGGGGAGTCACAGCTTGTCCCCAAGACGCGCGGTTTGGCGCAATGTCGCCGGGTCACGCAAAACCGGTGTGAAGGTGAGGCGCTCCGCGCCGCGCGGACCACGCTCGACGACCAGCCGGTAGCCCGGCAGCGTCTGGCGGCGCACGATCTCGCGCACGTCGTAGGCGAAGTGTTTTAGCGGCGAGAGGCTGCCGGATTTGGCGTGCAAATGCGGAAAGTCGAAACTCCAGCCGCCGGCCTGGCGACCGCCGTGCTTGCGCACGACGCGGTAGAGCCAGCGCTCCAACCCGCCCGTCAGATCGAAGTATGCCCGGTCGATCGTGAGCACGAGCGCATCGTCCAGCACGCCGGCATAGAACCAATCGGGCAGGATCAGCTCGAGCCCGAGCGGCCGGCCGTTCGGATCGGCCGTCTCCTTCCATTCGTTGATCCAGGAGAAGCGGTGACGCCGCCGTTCTGCCGGCTGGCGGATGGAGGTCAGCACGGTGGTCGATTGCAGCCGGTCGAGCGCGGCCTTCAGGCGATCGTAGTCCCTCGAGCCAGTGCCGCGGCCGACGAAGGTCAGGATCTCGTAGGGAGTCGCGGCCATCAGACGGGACGTCTTCAACCCGGCGTCCCTCGCCTCCACGATCTGGGAGGCGGCCCAGATCAGCACGTCCGCATCCCAGATCGTTGCCATGCCGTGGTCCGCCACAGCCTCGACCCGGATGGCGACGGCGGCGGTGCGGTAATCGATCGGCAGGACGCGTTTCGACTTGGCGAGCGAGAAGAATGGATAGGCCATGAGGTCCTGCGCATCGCGCGGCGCGAGGTCGCCCGGCAGTGCCCGGAACAGGTCGAGCTGGTCCCGCTCGCTGGCCCGCTTATGCCGAGAGGTCACGCTCCACCTCCGATCAGCGCCGAACCCGGGCGGCATAGGCGGGCGGAGTCGCCATGTGTCGTTTGGCCGGCAGCACGGTTCCGGCGCCGGGATCGGAGGTCGAGGTCTTGGCGCCACGATCGGCCCATGCCTTGAGGTCTTCCACGGCATAGACGACGCGGCCGCCGATCTTCCGGTAGGTCGGGCCCGTGCCGTAGGTCCGATGCTTCTCCAGGGTGCGCCCCGAGAGGCTGAGAAAGCGTGCGGCTTCAGGCGTGCGCAGATAGCGTGGCGGCAGACCGGCGGTGGGATCGGGCATGCGAGAGGCTCCGTGCTCCTGGCGAGAGCCGTCGGCAGCGACGGCGGATCGACGGTCACAGTTGCGGAGAACGCCGGTGCAGGTGGATGACGGACTCGCGGAGCATCGGCGGCGACACCCCGGCGGGCGGCGCAGATGCGCTATCGGCCGCCGCGCAGCAGCTTGCGGTAGCCGCCTTTCATGGTGACGGTGGCGTCTTTGACGAGCCGGATCGTCTGGCCGCGAATGGAAGATATCTTCCACGGATACGCTGCGACGGCGCTTGGTCCGTAGAGGGCCTGGGCGATCTCGCGATAGCTTGCCCCGGCAAGATGACCATCGAGGGCGCGGACCATCAGGGCGAGGCGCCGGTGCAAGCGGGCCGTGATCGTCCATGCACGCGGAACGGGGCCTGCCGGGCGACCGTCGAGATGCCGCCGAAGGCGCAGCAGTCCGGCGAGTCGGAGCAGGACATCATCGTCCAGAGGAACGAGGGCGGCTATCTTTACAGCAGGCCGCAATCCTCTTAGCCACAAGCGGTGGGTGCCGTCACGGTCCTGCAGGACGACATGATGGCCGTCGGGCCCCAGGATGGCGGCGACGCCAGACAACCAATCGAAGCGACGTGCGCTCGTGAAGCTATCCGGCGCCGGAACGAGAATCACACTGTGTGGCACCAACTC
>CAYRBQ010000795.1:0-2010 GCA_964422305.1 uncultured Reyranella sp.
CGATCCGGATTTCGACATCCTGCGCGTCACCGTGCGCTCCTACATGTTCACCGCCTCGCTGCCGCCCTCGATCGTGGCGTCGGTGCGCCAGGCGCTGCGCGTGGTGAAGGCGAAGCCCGAGCTGCGCAAGCAGCTCTGGGACAATGTCGCCACGCTCTATGACGGCCTCGCCGCCAAGGGCTTCAAGCTCGGTCCCGAGCACGGCCCGGTCGTGGGCGTCCATCTGCCCGACCGCATGACGGCGATCGGCTTCTGGCGCGCCATGCTCGATGCCGGCATCTACGTGAACGTCGCGGTGCCGCCGGCCACGCCGAACGGCGTGTCGCTGCTGCGCTGCTCGGTCTGCGCCGTGCACACGCCCGAGCAGCTCGAGCACATGATCGAGGTCATGACCGGGATCGGCCGCCAGCTCGGCGTGCTCGGCGAACCGAAACTCCGCGTCGTTGGCGGCACGCGCTAGGCGCGGGCCCCATGTTCACTCTCGCCCATCTGTCGGACCCGCATCTGCCGATGCCACAGGCGCGTGCCGGCCAGCTTCTCGGCAAGCGGATCACCGGTTACGTCAACTGGTGGCGCAATCGCGCCGACCTGCACCGGCCCGAGGCGCTGGCCGGTCTGGTGGCGGACATCAAGGCGCAGAAGCCCGACCATATCGCGCTGACCGGCGACCTGGTGAACATCTCGCTGCCCGACGAGTTCGCGCGGGCCTCGGCGTGGCTTGCCCAACTCGGCAAGCCCGAGGACATCACCGTCATTCCGGGCAACCACGACGTCTATGTCGCCACCAAATGGGGCGAGGGGCTGGGTCTCTGGGGCGCCTACATGGCGGGCGACGGCGAGCCGCCGGCCGCCGACTTCGAGATCTTCCCGACCGTGCGCCGCCGCGGTCCGATCGCGCTGGTCGGGCTGAGCAGCGGCGTGCCCAAGCCGCCTTTCTTCGCCACGGGCACCCTGGGACAGAAGCAGATCGCCGAGACGGAGAAGCTGCTGGTCGGGCTCGGCCGCGAGGGCCTGTGCCGGATCGTGCTGATCCACCATCCGCCGCTCACGACCGAGAAGCACTTCAAGCGCCTGACCGACGCCGCCGCCTTCCAGGCGATGATCAGGCGCGCCGGCTGCGAGATCGTGCTGCACGGCCACAACCACCGCAGCGAGGTCGCGCAGATCGCGGGCCCCGGCACTATCCCGGTCGTCGGCGTCACGTCGGCCTCGGCCGCACCCGGCAGCAAGTACGGCCGCGCGCGCTATCATCTGCTCGGCATCGAGCGCGAAGGCGCGGGCTGGCGCATCGCCGTCGATATCCGCGCACTGAACGCAGATGGCAGCCTCTGTGAACCAGATGGCCGCATCGTGTTCCGCACCGCTGCGCCGGCCCGCATGGTAGCCTGAGCGCAATGGCATCTTCCGACATCGTCGTCAGTCCGGTCGCGACCAAGGCCGATCTCAACGCCTTCATCGCCCTGCCCAAGCGGCTCTACGCCGGTCACAAGGGCTACACGCCGCATCTCGACGTCGAGCGGCGCGAGGCCTTCACGCCGGGCAAGAACCCGCTGTTCCACCATGTCGAGGTCCGCTTCTTCCTGGCGCGCCGCGGCAAGAAGGTCGTGGGGCGCATCACCGCCCAGGTCGACAACGCCCATCTCGAGCGCTACGCCGACGCCACCGGCCACTTCGGCTGCCTCGCCGCCGAGGACGATCCGGCGATCTTCGCGGCCCTGTTCGCCGCCGCCGAGGCGTGGCTGCGCGAGAAGGGCATGAAGCGCGTGACCGGGCCGTTCAGCCTCTCGGTCAACGAGGAGGTCGGCCTCCTGATCCACGGCTTCGACGCCCGGCCGATGCTGATGGTGCCCTACGACCCGCCCTATGCCGGCGGCCGGGTCGAGGCCTGCGGTTACGCCAAGGCCAAGGACGTCTTCTCCTACGACTACGACCTCCAGAATGCGCCGGATACGATCCGCGCCAAGCAGATGGCCCCGGCCGGCAATGCCGGCCGGGTCAAGGTCCGCACCG
>CAYRBQ010000796.1:0-733 GCA_964422305.1 uncultured Reyranella sp.
GAACACGTTGGCCGCCGGCAAGGCGCGCTTCGTGCTGGTGGTCGGCGTCTAGAAGATGACCGAGCTCAACTCCGCGCAGGCCGGCGAGGTGCTGATCAAGGCGTCCTACGTCGCCGAGGAGGCCGCCATCGAGGCAGGCTTCGCCGGCATCTTCGGCAAGATCACCTCGGCCTACTTCCAGCGCTACGGCGACAAGTCCGACGCGCTCGCCAAGATCGCGGTCAAGGCGCACAAGAACGGCGCCAGGAACCCCTACGCGCACTTCCAGAAGGAGTTCGCCTACGAGTTCTGCCGCACGCCGTCGGAGAAGAACCCGTTCGTCGCCGGACCGCTGAAGCGTACCGACTGCTCGCCCGTCACCGACGGCGCCGCCGCGGTCGTGCTGGCGGATGTGAGCACGGCGCTCGGCATGAAGCAGGCGATCGCCTTCCGCGCCGCCGAGCACGTCAACGACTTCCTGCCGATGTCCAAGCGCGACATCATAAAGTTCGAGGGCCCGCAGCGCGCCTGGCAGCAGGCGCTGAAGTCGGCGCGGCTCGACCTGCTCGACCTCTCCTTCGTCGAGAGCCACGACTGCTTCACCTCGGCCGAGCTGATCGAGTACGAGGCGATGGGCCTCACCGCGCCGGGCGAGGGCGAACGGGCGATCCACGAAGGCTGGGTCGAGCGCGACGGCAAGCTACCGGTCAACGTCTCGGGCGGGCTGAAAGCCAAGGGTCACCCGGTCGGCGCG
>CAYRBQ010000796.1:743-2007 GCA_964422305.1 uncultured Reyranella sp.
CATGCACGTGATGTCGGCCATGCAGCTCTCAGGCACCGCGCCCGAAGGCATGCAGTTGCCGAAAGCCAGGCTCGGCGGCGTGTTCAACATGGGCGGCGCCGCGGTCGCCAACTATGTGAGCATCCTCGAGCCGCTGCGCTGAGCCGATGCGAGCCGTCGGCCGCCGCGAGAGCGATGCCATCCTCGGTGCAATGCGCCAGGTGGCACTCGCGGGCGGCCACGCGATCAGCCACGCCGACACGGCGAGCGTCCTGGCGGCCGGCCGCTATCTCCTGCGCCGGCCGGAGCTGCGGGACATCAGCACCTTGCCGGCGGCGGAGCCGTCCGATCTGGTGGCGGTCCTCAAGGATCGCAAGCTTGCCGAAGAGGCGCTGAAGTATCTCGCCATCATGGCGATGGTCGACGGCTCGCTCGACCACGACAAGCTGAAGCGCGTGCTGGAGTATTCACGCGCGCTCGATATCGAGGCCGACTACCTGACCGATCTCGTCGAGGCCGCTTCGGGGCATCTCGCCTGGGCCACCGCCGATATGTGGCGCAAGAACTTCGACAGCGTGCTCAGCCGCTCCTCCGAAGGCCTCGATCCCGGCATGTGGATCCGGCCGTATGAAGGCGCCAACGCCGATCCCGCGCTGGTCGCCCGCCACGAGGCCCTGGGCAGGCTGCCGCGGAACACGTTCGGCAAGGCGCTGTGGGACTTCGACAAGACGAACGGCTACCCCTTTCCCGGCGACCCGGCGGCGCTCAACGCGGCGTTCGGCACGCCGCACGATTCCACGCACGTGATCTCGGGTTACGACACCAGCGCGCGCGGCGAGCTTCTTGTCTCGACCTTCACCGCCGGCATGCACCCCATCAATCCGATGAGCGGTCACATCCTGCCGGTAATCTTCTTCTTCCACTTCGGCGAGCAGCTCAACGATGTCGGCCACGCCGGCACGGGCGGGCTCGACCCCGACGAGTTCTGGCATGCCTGGGCACGGGGCCAGGAGATGACGGTCGATATCTTCGATCCCAAGTGGAGCGTCTGGGATTGGGTCGAGCGCGACCTCGAGGAACTGCGACGCGACTGGAACGTCGCGCCGCCAGGCCACAGGCTTTAGATCAGACGACGGGGCTCGCGCCGCCGTCGACGTTGATGGCGACGCCGGTGATGAACGAGCCCGCGTCCGAGCACAGGAAGCAGGCCATGCGCGCGAACTCCTCGGCCTTGCCCATGCGTCCCAACGGGATGCGGCCCTTGGCCATGGCGGCGGTGAAGTCC
>CAYRBQ010000797.1:0-2005 GCA_964422305.1 uncultured Reyranella sp.
GCCACGCAGGCCGAGCTGGAGGAGGCGGCCCGGCTCGCCGAGGCGCACGACTTCATCATGCGCCAGCCCGACGGCTACGACACGATGGTCGGCGAGCGCGGCACCACGCTGTCCGGCGGCGAGCGCCAGCGGCTCGCGATCGCCCGCGCGCTGCTCAAGGACCCGCCCATCCTGATCCTCGACGAGGCGACCAGCGCGCTCGATTCGGTCACCGAGGCGCGCATCCAGAAGGCGCTGAAGACCCTGATGCAGGGCCGCACGACCTTCGTCATCGCCCACCGCCTCTCGACCATCCGCGAGGCCGACATGGTCGTCGTGTTCGAGCACGGAAGGGTGGTCGAGCAGGGCGGCTACAGGGAGCTGGTCGCCCGGGGCGGCGCCTTCTCGCGCCTCGTGGCGACCCAGCAGGCTGGCATAGAATCTGCCTGATATCCCCTTGGCGGGCGTGAAATGTCCGCCTAAGAGTCGGGCAGGGACTTCACGGGGGTCGACAATGAGCAAATTCGCCAAACTGATGGCCAGCGCAGCCGCGATTGCGCTCGCGATGGGCACTCTGCCCGCCAACGCGCAGACGGCCATCAAGTTCACACTGGACTGGGTTTTCCAGGGTCCGACCTCGCCGTTCCTGGTAGCCCTGGAGAAGGGCTACTACAAGGCCGAAGGCCTCGACGTGACCATGGACCCGGGCCAGGGCTCGGCCGGCGCGGTGCAGCGTGTCGCCACCGGCGCCTACCAGATCGGCTTCGCCGACGTGAACGCCACCATCGAGTACAACGCCAAGAACCCCGGCAAGGAAGTGCTGTGCGTTTTCATGGCGTACGATTTCGCGCCGTTCGGCGTCTATGCCCTGAAGAAGAGCGGCATCAAGACGCCGAAGGATCTCGAGGGCAAGAAGCTCGGCGCGCCGGTGTTCGACGCCTCGTTCCGCCTGTTCCCCGCCTTCGCCAAGAAGAACGGCATCACGAAGTGGGAGCACGTCAACCTGACGCCGCAGCTCCGCGAGCAGAGCCTGGTGCAGGGCTCGGTCGACTTCATCTCCGGCCACTATTTCTCCTCGATGCTCGATCTCAAGGCGCGCGGCGTGGCCTTCGAGGAGATCGTGGCGATGCGCTTCGTCGACTTCGGCATGGACGTCTACGGCAACGGCATCGTGATCTCGCCCGATATGGCGAAGAACGAGAAGGCCGTGAAGGGCTTCATCGCCGCCACCGTCAAGGGCTGGAAGGACGTGATCGCCAACCCGCAGCTCGGCATCGCCGCGGCCAAGAAGCGCGATCCGCTGATCGACGAGAAGCTCGAGATGGAGCGCCTGCAGATCTCGCTCCAGACCAACATCATGACGCCCTGGGTCAAGACCCATGGCATGGGCGACGTCGATCCCGTGCGCTTCGCCCGCGCGGTCAAGGACGTCTCGGAGGCCTTCGGCCTGCCGTCGGCGCCGGCTCCCGACAAGGTGTTCTCCAACGCCTACCTGCCGCCCAAGGCCGACCGGATGATCTCCAAGTAGGAATGGCGTTCGTCGACCTCAGGGGCGTCAGTCTCACCTACAGGCTCGGCAAGGAGAGCACCTTAGCCCTTGCCGACGCCACCTTCGGCATCGAGAAGGGCGAGTTCATCGCCGTCGTCGGCCCCTCGGGCTGCGGCAAGTCGACCATCATGAAGCTGGTCACGGGCCTGCTGCCGCCGTCAGGCGGCGAGGTCTACGTCAACGGCGCGAAGGTAGTGGGGCCGATCAAGGGCGTCGGGATGGCGTTCCAGAACCCGACCCTGATGCCGTGGCGCTCGACCATGGACAATATCCTGCTGCCCATGGAGGTGGTCGAGCCGCACAAGCGCCGTTTCCGCTCCAACCGCGCCGAGTATGTCGAGCGCGGCATGAAGCTCCTGAAGACGGTCGGACTGGCCGACTTCGCCGACAAGTTCCCCTGGCAGCTCTCCGGCGGCATGATGCAGCGCTCCAATCTCTGCCGTGCGCTGATCCACGAGCCCGAGCTGCTGATGCTCG
>CAYRBQ010000798.1:0-2004 GCA_964422305.1 uncultured Reyranella sp.
GCACCGAGGGGCTGCAGGCGATCGCCATGGCGATCACGACCCGCTGGCACATGCCGCCGGAAAGCTGGTGCGGATAGGCATCGAGCCGCCGCGCCGCGTCCGGCATGCCGACCAGCTCGAGCAGCTCGTGCGCCCGCACGCGGGCCTGGCCGCGGCCGAGCTCGGTATGGGTCATCAGCACTTCGACGATCTGCTTCTCGACCGTGGCGACCGGGTTCAGCGAACTCATCGGGTCCTGGAAGATCATGCCGATCTCCTTGCCCCGGATGTCGAGCATGCCGTCCTCGGGAAGCGCGACGATGTCGCGACCGTTCAGCCGGACCTCGCCACCGACGACGCGGGCCGGCGGATCGGGCAGCAGGCGCATGATCGAGAGCGCCGACAGCGACTTGCCGCAGCCCGACTCGCCCACCAGCGCGACCGTCTCGCCGGCGCCGACCGAGAGGCTGAGCCCATCGACCGCCTTCATCTCGCCGCGGCGCGTGAACAGCGTGGTATGGAGATCGCGCACCTCGAGCGGCAGGGTGGCCATCGTCAGCGGTCCCTGAGCTTGGGATTGAGCGCGTCGTTCAGCCCGTCGCCCACCAGGTTGAGGCAGAGCACGGTGATCATGATGGCGACGCCCGGGATGGCGCAGATGTACCAGGAGCTGCGGATGAGCTGCCTTCCGTCGCCGACCAGCCGCCCCCAGCTCGCGACGTTGGGATCGCCGAGGCCGAGGAACGACACGGCCGATTCGAACAGGATGGCGCCTGCGACGACCAGCGAGGAGAGCACGATCACCGGCGGCAGCGCATTGGGCAGGATCTCGGTCAGGATGATGCGGAAGTCGCCCATGCCCATGGAGCGGCAGGCCTGCACGAACTCGCGGTCCCTGAGCGCCAGGAACTCGGCGCGAGTCATGCGGGCGATCGGCGTCCAGCTCACGATGCCGATGGCGATCACGATGTTGGTGAGGGTCGAGCCCAGGATCACCACGATGGTGAGCACGAAGATCAGGTTCGGGATGGTCTGGAAGAGCTCGGCGGCGCGCATGGCGATCTCGTCGACCCAGCCGCCGAAATAGCCCGCCGTCGCGCCGACACTGACGCCGATCAGGGTGGCGACCGCCGAGGCGAACAGGCCGATCAGCAGCGTGGCGCGCGCGCCATGGACGATCATCGCCAGGATGTCGCGGCCGAGCGAATCGGTGCCCAGCGGGAAATCCGGGTCCTCGCCCGGCCACAGCTCGGGCATGCCGACGATGCGCAGCGGGTCGGTCGGGAAGAGGAACGAGGCGAACACCGCCATCAGGGCGACGACCAGGATCAGGCAGGCGCCGATCAGGGCGCCGCGGTTGCGCGAGAACCGGCCCATGAACTCGAAGCGGGGGAACTCGAAGCGCGGCATCAGCGGATCTCGATCCGGGGGTCGAGCCACATGTAGACGAGGTCGACGGTGATGTTGGCCGCGATCACCACCAGCGAGCCCAGCACCATGATGCCCAGCACGACGGGGTAGTTGCGCGAGCTCACGCTGTCGAACAGCAGCGAGCCCACGCCCGGCCAGCTAAACACGCTCTCGATCACCACCGAGCCCGCCAGCACCGTGCCCATCTGGACGCCCAGGATCGTGACGACCGGCAGCAGCGCGTTGCGCAGCACGTGATGGACGGTGACCTTGTTGCGGCTGAGCCCCTTGGCGCGGGCGGTGCGTACGAAGTCGAGCTGTGCCACCTCGAGCATCGAGGAGCGCATGACGCGGGTGTAGATCGCGGCATAGAACAGGCCGAGCGCCAGGGTCGGCAGGATCAGGTGGTGCAGGATGTCGAGCATCCCGCCGCCGCCGCCGATCTTCATCATGCCGCCCACCGGTAGCCAGCCGAGCTTCACCGAGAACAGCACGATCATCATGATGCCGAGCCAGAAGCTCGGCGCGGCATAGAAGAACATCGCCGCCACCGAGACCATTTCTGGTGCTTCGTGGCGCTCGCGGCGTGGATCGTGGGCCGCATTCGACCCGGCG
>CAYRBQ010000799.1:0-1999 GCA_964422305.1 uncultured Reyranella sp.
GGATGACATCTTCCATGTCGGGCGGCCGACGCGACCCGAACGGGCCGCCACCGCCGCCGCCACGATTGCCGCCACCCCAGGGACCGCCGCCGCCACCGCTGCCGCCACCGCCGCCCCAGGGGCCGCCGCTGTTGTTATTCCACGCCATCGTTCACCTCAGGGCCCTTTGCCGGTCGGCCGGGCGGCATCGTCTCTTTGATTTCACGCCGCGCTGCATATATGTGACGGCAGGCATCCCTTCAATCAAGCGGCGACACAAAATTGCCGGCCAGCGGAAGCAGCAGAACATGGCGGAAATAAGCGAATCGGCCGTCCGCAAGGTGCTCGAAGACGTCATCGACCCGGCCACCGGCAGGAGTGTCGTGGCACTCGGCATGGTGGGTGGGATCGCGACCCGCGGCGGCCATGTCGCCATCACCCTCGACGTCGATCCGGCGCGCGGCACCGCGCTCGAACCGCTGCGCCAGGCCGCCGAGCAGGCGGTGCGCGCCCTTCCAGGCGTGCTCTCGGCCACCGCGGTGATGACGTCCGAGCGCGCCGCCCCTCCGCCGCCGGCGGCTCCCGGCGGACATTCGCATGGACATGCACATTCCCGCGGCGCGCCGGCCGGCAAGACCACCGGCGGTGGTGGCCGCATCGACGTGGCCGGGGTCAAGCACATCATCGCCGTCGCCTCGGGGAAGGGCGGCGTCGGCAAATCGACCACCGCGGTCAACCTGGCGCTCGGCCTCGCGGCCAACGGCGTCTCCACCGGCCTGCTCGATGCCGACATCTACGGCCCCTCGATGCCCCGCATGCTCGACGTCAAGGAGAAGCCCGAGTCGATCGACGGCAAGGCGCTGAAGCCGATCGAGCGCTATGGCCTCAAGACCATGTCGATCGGCTACATCGTGGCCGAGGACACGCCGATGATCTGGCGCGGGCCGATGGTGTCGAGCGCGCTCGAGCAGATGCTGCGCGATGTCGAATGGGGCGACCTCGACGTGCTGGTGGTCGACATGCCGCCCGGCACCGGCGATGCGCAGCTCACGCTGGCGCAGCGGGTGGCGCTCAGCGGCGCCGTCATCGTCTCGACGCCGCAGGACATCGCGCTGGTCGACGCGCGCAAGGGCCTCAACATGTTCCGCAAGGTCGCGGTGCCCGTGCTCGGCATCGTCGAGAACATGAGCTATTTCCTCTGCCCCAAGTGCGGCGAACGGTCCGAGATCTTCGGCCACGGCGGCGCGCACGAGGAGGCCGACAAGATGGGCGTGCCGTTCCTGGGCGAGGTGCCGCTACACCTCGACATCCGCACCACGTCGGATTCCGGCCATCCGATCGTGGTCTCGAGGCCCGACAGCGCCCACGCGCAGGTCTACAAGAACATCGCCGGCCGCGTCTGGAAGCAGCTCACGGCGAACCAGCGTGGCCCCCGCGCCGCACCGAAGATCGTCGTTCAATGACGCTGTCGTCCTGAGCGCAGCGAAGGACCTCGCCGACCGACCAGACCCGGACCTCGATCATGGGCGCTCGTCAGTATTGGACGTATATCATGGTCAGCGGCTCGGGAACGCGATGTACATCGGCGTCACGAACGACCTCGAACGCCGCGTATGGGAACACAGGAACGGCACCGGAAGCTAGTTCGTCCAGAAGTATCGGGTAACACGCCTCATCTATGCCGAGGAGTACGACAATCCGATCGAAGCCATCGCTCGCGAAAGACAGTTCAAAGGATGGCGGCGAGACCACAAGAACGAGCTCGTGCGGACCATCAATCCCAAGTTTCGCGATCTGATGCCCGCCGCGTAGCAAACGTGAGGTCCTTCGCTACGCTCAGGACGACAGGAAGGGGCTATCTCTTCCTGGCCTTCTTCGGGCGCCAGCCGGGCTGCCATTTCCCGATCATGCCGTGCACGCCGATCATGGCGCCGGCGACCAGCTCGAGCGCCAGGAAGCGGCGCTCCTCGACCCAACCGGGAAGCTGGATATTGAGCGCGAGGTCGCGGCGGAAGCCGAA
>CAYRBQ010000800.1:0-1992 GCA_964422305.1 uncultured Reyranella sp.
CTCGGCGCCGACCCGGCCGCGCCACGCTCGGCGCTGCAGGGCTGGGCCGTCGTCGAGAACCTGAGCGGGCAGGACTGGAAGGACGTCGAGCTGACCCTGGCGTCGGGGCGGCCGGTCGCTTTCCGGCAGGCGCTCTACAACGCCTACTACGTCACGCGCCCCGAGGTGCCGATCGAGGTCGCGGGCCGGCTGATGCCGGGTGTTGACCGCGGCGGCGTGCAGGTCATGGAAGATCGCGCCAAGTCCATGCCGATGCCGGCCCCGGCGCCGTACCGGGCGCAGCAGGAGCGCGGCGCCGCACCGGCCGCAATGCCGCCGCCCCCGCCGCCGGCCCCGATCGCGGCAGCGGCGGAGCAGATCGAGGCGAGCGATGCCGCCACGCAGGTGATCTTCAAGTTCCCGCGCGCCGTGACGGTCGAGAACGGCCGCACGCTCTCGATCCCGATCATCGACCGCCAGGTGCCGGCGCAACGGTTGGCGCTCTATCAGGCCGATACGGCGCCGCGCAATCCGCTGGCGGCGATCCGGTTGACCAACGACGGCGAGTCCGGACTGCCGGCCGGCATCATCACGATCTACGAGCGCGACAAGGCCAACTACGTCACCTATGTCGGCGACGCGCGCCTCTCGGGCTTCCCGGTCGGCGAGACGCGGCTGCTGGCCTATGCGCTCGACGAGAAGATCGTGATCGAGCGCGACGTCGCGCAGGTCGACCGGCTGGCCTCGGGCTCGATCGTGAACGGCGCGCTGAAGCTGTCGCGGGTGGTTCGCCAGACGGTGACGTACCGCGTGAAGGGTCCGGCCAAGGAGCCGCGCCAGCTCGTGATCGTGCAGCGCCGCCTGCCGGGCTGGACGCTGGTCAAGCCCGAGCTCAAGGACGTCGAGCTGAGCGACGGCAACTATCGCATCCCGCTCCAGCTTCCGGGCGGCGACAAGACCCAGACCTTCGAGGTGGTCCAGGAGCAGACCCAGCAACAGGAGCTGCGGCTGGTCGAGAGCGCGGCGGACCAGATCCGTGTCTATGCCCAGGCACGCGAGTTCGATGCGAAGACGCGCGATGCGCTGACGAAGGTCCTTCAGTTGCAGCAAACCGTTGCCGAGGCGCAGCGCCGGGTGACGCAGGTCGATGCCGAGCGGCAGGCGATCGTGCAGGAGCAGGCGCGGTTGCGCGAGAATCTTGCGCGTGTGCCGGCCAACAGCGACCTGCAGCGCCGCTATCTCGCGACCCTCGACAAGCAGGAGACCGAGCTGGAAGCGCTGGCCAAGCGTCGCGCCGAAGCCGACAAGGCAGTCGAGGCGGCGCGCGAGTCGCTGCGGGCCTACGTGGCGTCGCTCGGCTAACCGGCGCGGAGCGTGCGCACCGCGTCGTCGCGGCGGAACAGATAGAGCAGGGCGCGCAGCGCCTTGCCGCGCCCGGACTGAAGCTCGGGATCGCGGTCGACGATCAGGCGTGCGTCGTCACGGGCCGCCTGCAGCAGTTCACCATGGATCGCGAGATCGGCCAGGCGCATGTCTGGCAGGCCGCTCTGGCGGGTGCCCAGCAGTTCGCCGGCGCCACGCAGCTTCAGATCCTCCTCGGCGATGCGGAAGCCGTCCTCGGTCTCGCGCATGATCGCGAGCCGGGATTTCGCCGTCTCGCCGAGCGGCTGGGCATAGAGCAGCAGGCAGGTCGACTTGACGCTGCCGCGGCCGACCCGGCCTCGGAGCTGGTGGAGCTGCGCCAGCCCGAAGCGCTCGGCATGTTCGATCACCATGACCGTGGCAGCCGGCACGTCGACGCCGACCTCGATGACCGTGGTGGCGACCAGGATCGAAAGCCGGCCCTCGGCAAAGGCCGTCATGGTCGCTTCGCGCTCGGCGCCCTTCAGCCGTCCGTGCAGCAGCCCGACCTTGCCGGGAAAGCGCGCGCTCAGGATGCGGAAGCGTTCCTCGGCATTGGCGAGGTCGATCTCCTCGGACTCCTCGATCAGCGGGCAGACCCAGTAGACGCGC
>CAYRBQ010000801.1:0-1991 GCA_964422305.1 uncultured Reyranella sp.
GATCGGCGTCTTTGAGCAGTGGGACTGCCCGGCTGCCTTCGCCGCCGTCGCCGGCAAGTGGGCGCTGGTCGGCCTCGACCGCAACGGCCTCAGGCCGATGCGTTTCGTGCGCACCTCGGACGAGCTGCTGATCGCCGGCTCCGAGGCCGGCATGGTCCCGCAGGACGAGAGCAGGATCGTCGAGAAGGGCCGGCTCGGCCCCGGCGAGATGCTGGCGATCGATATGGACCAACCCAAAGTCTACAAGGACCGCGAAATCAAGGACATGCTCGCGGCGACGCACGACTATGCGAGCTGGACGGAGCGCACGGTCGAGCTCGACTCGCTGATCAAGCAGGATGCGCCGGCCACCGAGCATTTCGAGGCCGACGAGTTGCGCCGCCGGCAGTTCGCCGCCGGCTGGTCGATCGAGGATCTCGAGGCGATCCTCCATCCGATGGTCGAGGACGGCAAGGAAGCCGTCGGCTCGATGGGCGACGACGCACCGCTGGCGGTGCTGAGCGACACCTATCGCGGCATGCACCACTACTTCCGTCAGAACTTCAGCCAGGTGACGAACCCGCCGATCGACAGCTTGCGCGAGCGCAACGTGATGACGATCCGCACACGGCTCGGCAACCTCGGCAACATCCTCGACGAGACGCCGGAGCAGAGCGAGATGCTCTCGCTGCAGTCGCCGATCGTGCTCAACGCCGAGTTCGAGGCGATGCGCAAGTACATGGGCGACACCGCCGCGCGCATCGACTGCACCTTCGATCCGAAGGGTGGCCTCGATGCGATGCGCCAGGCCTTCGAGCGCATCTGCAAGGAGGCGGAGGACGCCGTCCGCAGCGGCTGCCTGCACATCGTGCTGACCGACGCCAACATCGACGCCGATCGCGCCGCGCTGCCCATGATCCTGGCGGCGGGCGCCGTGCATTCCTACCTGGTGCGCCAGTCGCTGCGCACCTTCACCTCGCTCAACGTGCGCTCCGGCGAATGCATGGACGTGCATTATGTCGCCGTCATCATCGGCGTCGGCGCCACCACGGTGAACCCCTACCTTGCCGAGGAGACGATCGCGGCCCGCCACGCGCGCGGCCTGTTCGGCAAGCTGTCGCTCGGCCAGTGCCTCGCCAACTACAAGAAGGCGCTCGACGACGGTCTGCTCAAGACCATGTCCAAGATGGGCATCTCGGTCCTGTCGTCGTACCGCGGTGGCTGCAACTTCGAGGCGGTCGGCCTGTCCCGCTCGCTGGTCGCCGAGTTCTTCCCCGGCATGCCCTCGCGCATCTCGGGCATCGGGCTGCGCGGCGTGCAGGAGAAGATCGCCGAGCAGCATGCACGCGCCTTCGACGAGGACGTGATCGCGCTGCCCATCGGCGGCTTCTACAAGGCCCGCCGCGGCGGCGACCGCCACAACTTCGATGGCACGCTGATCCACATGCTGCAGGACGCGGTGAACACCGAGTCCTACGCCAAGTTCCGCAAGTACAGCGAGGCGGTGCGCCGCCTGCCGCCGATCAACCTGCGCGACCTGCTGGACTTCAAGACCGACCGCACGCCGATCCCGCTGGACGAGGTCGAGTCGATCACCGAGCTGCGCAAGCGCCTGGTGGCGCCCGGAATCTCGCTGGGGGCGCTGGGACCGGAAGCGCACGAGACGCTGTCGATCGCCATGAACCGCATCGGCGCCAAGTCCGACTCGGGCGAGGGCGGCGAGGATCCTGCGCGCTACAGCCCGCGACCGAACGGCGACAACGCCTCCTCGGCGATCAAGCAGGTGGCGTCGGGCCGCTTCGGCGTCACGGCCGAGTACCTGAACAACTGCCGCGAGCTCGAGATCAAGGTGGCGCAGGGCGCCAAGCCCGGCGAGGGCGGCCAGCTCCCGGGCCTCAAGGTCACCGAGATGATCGCCAGGCTGCGGCACTCGACACCCGGCGTGACGCTGATCAGCCCGCCGCCGCACCACGACATCTACTCGATCGAGGACCTGGCGCAGCTCATCTACG
>CAYRBQ010000802.1:0-1979 GCA_964422305.1 uncultured Reyranella sp.
GATGCCATTCGTAGTCGTAGGTGCCCGGCGTCTCGCGGAAGATGATGCCGGTCGCGGGGAACGTCGCCGACGTCCTGCCGCCGCGGCCCTGGTGCTTCCACTCGATCTCGATGTCACGGAAGTGAGTTTCGCCTGCTTCGTCGACATACAGATTGTGGATGCGCATGAAATTTTCTCCCCCTCTTGCTCTGGGCCGCGCCGAGCTTAGAACGAAAGCATGCTCAAGGAACCCGTCGAGGCCGCCCTTTTCGACATGGACGGTCTGCTGATCGATACCGAGGCCGTCTACATCGAGGCGCTGCAGGCCGCCGCGCGCAGCCTCGACCTCGAGATGCCGCTCGACTTCTGCCACTCCATGATCGGCATTCCCGGCAGGGAATGCGACGTGATGATCGCCGACTACTACGGCGCGGGCTTCGAGGTCGCGACCTTCCGCACGCAATTCTCGCACCATGCCAAGCGGCTTCTGGAGAGCCACATCCCGGTGAAGCCCGGCGTCGTCGAGCTGCTCGACTTTCTCGATGCCCGCGGCATCCGCCGCGCGGTCGCCACCTCGGCCGGCCGCGCGACGGCTGAACGCCATCTCGGCCGCGCCGGCCTGCTCGACCGCTTCCATGCCGTGGCGACGCGCGACGACGTCGCCCAGCCCAAGCCGGCGCCCGACGTCTATCTCGAGGCGGCCCGCCGCCTCGGCGTCCCGCCCGCGCGCTGCGTCGCCTTCGAGGACTCCAACGTCGGCCTCACCGCCGCCCATGCCGCCGGCACCATGGCCTTCTTCGTGCCCGACATCCTGGCGCCGCATCCCGAGGTGCGCGGCAAGGCCGTGCGCGTGCTCGACGACCTGCACGAGGCGCGCCGCCTCCTCGAAGCCGCGCTCTAGGAGCCGAAGCATGGAAACGATCGTCCGCAACCCGGCGACGGGGATCTACGCCGCGACGCCCGACTACGTGCACGCGCTCGAGGTGCGCGACCCGCGCCGCTTCCTCTACGTCAGCGGCACGATGGGCCTCGACACGCAGGGCGTCGCCGGCAAGACGCTCGACGAGCAGGTGGCGCTGGTCTGGTCGAACATCCGGACGATCCTCGCGAGCGCCGACATGACGGTCGACAACATCGTGCGCGTCACGAGCTACCTGCGCGACGCCTCCTATGCGGAGACGAACCAGAACGCACGGCTCGCCGCCCTCGAGGGCCGTGTCGTGCCGACCACCGCCATCGTCGTGCAGACCTTGCTCAGCGACTGGCTGGTCGAGATCGAGATCGTCGCGGCCGCCTGAAGCCTAGAACTTCTCGACCCAGGGCCTGACCTCGACCTCCCAGCTCCACGCGCTGCGGTGCTGCTGCAGCACGTGCCAGTAGGTTTCGGCGATGGCGTCGGGATCGAGGAGGCTGTCGGGCGCCTCGGCCGGCACCGGCCGTGCGGCACTCCGGATGCCGCCGTCGATCACGAAATGGGCGACGTGGATGCCCCTGGGCGAGAGCTCGCGCGCCATCGATTGGGCGAGCCCACGCAGCGCGAACTTGCCCATGGCGAAGGTCGCCGAGAGCGCGAAGCCCTTCACGCCGGCCGTCGCGCCCGACAGCAGCACCGCGCCGTGCGCCTCGGGCAGCATGCGCTTCACCGCCTGCTGCGAGACCAGGAAGGCGCCGAAGGCGCTGATCTCGATGGCGCGCTTCACGTCGTCGGGCGCCAGGTCGACCAGCGCGCCGCGCACCCGGTTGCTGGCGTTGTAGACCACGACGTCGGGAGTCTTCCCCGCCGCATCGAGCGCCGTGAAGAGGCCGGCAACGCTTGCGGCATCGGCGGCGTTGCAGCCATGGACGGAGGCGCCGGTCTCCGTGGCGAGTGCCGCCAGCTTGTCGGTCTGGCGGGCGGCCAGGCTGACGGCGAGGCCATTCCGGGCAAACAGCCGGGCGAGCGAGGCGCTGAGGCCGGGGCCGGTGCCCACGATCAGCGCAGAGCGGTATTTGAGCCTCTC
>CAYRBQ010000803.1:0-1972 GCA_964422305.1 uncultured Reyranella sp.
GGCGCCGTTGGCGGCCGAACCGTGCAGCAGACGCGTGTGCATCAGGCAGACAGCGCCTGCCTTGCCGAGGCAGGGCAGCGACTGCGCCAGCGCCTTCTTCTCCTCGTCGGCCGCCACCATGCCGGTGAACTTCTCGCCCTCGAACAGCGACAGCACCGGCCCCTTGTGCGAGCCCGGCACGACCGTCAGGCAGCCGTTGCTCTCGTCGATGTCGTCGAGGAACAGCAGCGCCGTCACGATGTCGTCGTTGGTGTGCGGCGTGTAGGCGAAATCCTGGTGGTAGTTCACCTCGGTCTTCGCGCCGGAGAGCTTCAGGTTGATCTTGCAGTGGTGGAACTTGACGTCCGGTCCGATCAGGTCGGCCACCATGTCGACCATGCGCGAATCGAGCATGACCTCACGGTAGGCGTCCGAGATGTCCGACGGGTTGTTGATGCGCCGCAGCGCCGGCTTCGCCGCGCTGTGCTCGGCGCCCATGTCGAAGCGCGGCCGGCCGTCGACCGTCGGCGGCCCGAACGGAGCGGTGTGCGCGCGGCTCTGCTCGACCCAGCCGGCGATCTCGCCCCTCAAGGCGGCGAGCTGCTCCGGCGTCACGGCATCCTCGACCATGAGGTAGCCGTCCCGCCAGAACGCATCCTTCTGCTCTTGCGTCAGAACCGTCATGGTCGCCTCCTTCAGCGTCCCTTGAATACCGGCCGGCGCTTTTCCATGAACGCGGTCCGGCCTTCCTTGTAGTCCTCGGAGTCGAAGCACTCCTTCACCAGGCCACTGAGGCGGGCGAAATCGGGCTTGCCGTCGAGCCGGCTCAGTTCCTCGATCGTGCGCTTGGCCGCGTGAATGGTGAGCGGCGCATTCTCGCTGATCAGCTTGCAGTAGTTGTCCACGTAGGAGTCGAGCTCGGCGTCGGGCACGATGCGGGTCATCAGGCCCATGCCGAACGCTTCCTGGGCGGAAAAGTGCCGCGCCGTGAAGAAGATCTCCTTGGCGTGCGACGGTCCGACCAGGTCCGTCAGAATCTTGAGGCCGCTCGCGCGATAGCCCAGCCCCAGCCGCGCCGCCGGCACGCCGAACCTGCTGATGTCGGAGGCGATGCGGATGTCGCAAAGCAGCGCCACCGCCAGCCCGCCGCCGATGCAGTAGCCGCGGATGCGGGCGATCGTCGGCTTCGAGCACTTGTTGAGCCGCGCGTTCGCGATCTCGCCGATCTTGTCGTAGTAGGCGACCTGCTCGGGTGTGTTGCGCGCCTTCTCGAACTCCGAGATGTCGGCGCCCGAGACGAAGGCCTTGTCGCCGGCCCCGGTCACCACCACGACGCGGATCGCCGGGTCCTTCTCGAACTCGTCGAGGATGACCGGGATCGCCTCCCACATGTCGGTGGAGGTGGCGTTGTGCTTGTGCGGCTTGTTGAAGACGAGGCGCCCGACCGGCCCCACCTTCTCCGCGATCATGTTCGGGGTGGGGCTGATCGACATCAGATCACGCCGCGCTTGCGGAAGTCGGCGATCGCAGTCGCATCGAAGCCCGCTTCCTTCAGTACGGCGTCGGTGTGCTCGCCCTGCTCCGGCGTGGCCGACCTCATCTCGAACGGCGTGCGGCTCATGTTGATGGCCTGGCCGATCACCTCGATGTCGCCGAGCTTCGCCGACTTCACGGGATGCGCCATCTTGAGGTGCTTGACCTGCGGATCGGCGAACATCTCGTCCATCTTGTAGATCGGTCCGGCCGGCACGCCCGCCTTGTTGAGCTTCTCCACGAGATCGGCGCTGCCGTAAGTCGCCACCCTCTTGTCGATCTCCGCGTTCAGCGCATCGCGGTTCTTGGCACGCGCCTTGTCGGTGCTGAAGCGCTCGTCGGTCATCAGCTCCGGCGATTTGATGGCCTCGCAGAAGCGCTTGTAGATGTGGCCGCCGGAGGCAGCGATGTTGATGTAGCCGTCCTTGGTCTTGAAGACGCCGGTCGGGATTGAGGTCGG
>CAYRBQ010000804.1:0-1969 GCA_964422305.1 uncultured Reyranella sp.
GTCACCGACGACCTGGTGAACGAGGGCGGCATCATGGACCTCTGGGTGCGCGAGGCGCGGCTCTTCAAGTACGGCTCCGGCACCGGCTCGAACTTCTCCAGGGTCCGCGGCGAGGGCGAGAGTCTGTCGGGCGGCGGCAAGTCTTCCGGCCTGATGTCGTTCCTCTAGATCGGCGTTCGGGCGGCGGGTGCCATCAAGTCGGGCGGCACGACGCGGCGGGCTGCCAAGATGGTGTCGGTCGACATCGACCATCCCGATATCGAGGCGTTCATCTCCTGGAAGATGCTCGAGGAGCAGAAGGTGGCGGCCCTCGTCGCCGGCTCCCGGCTCGCCAACCGGCACCTCAACGCCGTGATGAAGGCCTGCGTCGAGAGCGGACTCGCGGGCGATGCGGCCTTCGATCCGCGGCGGAACCCGACGCTGCGCCGCGAGATCGTCGCCGCGCGCAAGGCGGAGCTGCCCGAGAACTACATCCAGCGGGTCGTCCAGTTCGCCCGCCAAGGCTATCGCCAGATCGAGTTCCCGACCTTCGACACCAACTGGGAGTCGGAAGCCTATGCCTCGGTCTCGGGGCAGAACGCCAACAACTCGGTCCGCATCACCGATGCCTTCCTGCGCGCCGTCGAGGAAGATCGGCAGTGGGCGCTGACGGAGCGGACGACCGGCAAGGTCGCCAAGACGGTCCCGGCGCGCGCGCTGTGGGACCAGGTTTCCGAAGCGGCCTGGCATTCGGCCGATCCCGGTGTGCAGTACGACACCACGATCAACGACTGGCACACCTGCCCGGCGTCGGGGCGGATCAACGCATCCAACCCGTGCTCCGAGTACATGTTCCTCGACGACACGGCCTGCAACCTCGCCTCGCTGAACCTGATGCGGTTCCGCAAGGAGGATGGATCGATCGATATCGCAGCTCTCGAGCATGCGAGCCGCCTGTGGACCGTCGTCCTCGAGATCTCGGTGATGATGGCGCAGTACCCGTCGCGCCGGATCGCCGAGCTCTCCTACGAGTACCGCACGCTGGGGCTGGGCTACGCCAACCTCGGCGCCCTGCTGATGGCGTCGGGTCTCGGCTACGACAGCGCCAAGGGCCGTGCCATCGCGGGCGCCCTCACCGCCATCATGACGGGCACCGCCTATGCGACCTCGGCCGAGATGGCCGGGTTGATGGGCGCCTTTTCGGGCTTTGCCGCCAACCGCGACGCCATGCTGCGGGTCATCCGCAACCATCGCCGGGCCGCGCACGGCACGGCCGAAGGCTGCGAAAACTTGTCGATCGCGCCCGTCGCCCTCGACATCGGTGCCTGCCCGGCCGCCCTGGCAGAAGCCGCCGGCAAGGCCTGGGATCGGGCCCTGGAGCTCGGCGAACGGCACGGCTACCGCAACGCGCAGGTATCGGTCATCGCGCCCACCGGCACGATCGGCCTGGTGATGGATTGCGACACCACCGGCATCGAGCCCGACTTCGCCCTGGTCAAGTTCAAGACCCTGGCCGGCGGGGGCTACTTCAAGATCATCAACCAGACCGTCCCGCTGGCTCTCCGTACCCTGGGCTACGACGAGGCCGCCATCTCGCGCATCGTCGGCCACGCGGTCGGCCATGGCTCGCTCGCGGATGCCCCGGCGATCAACCACGACGCCCTGGCTGCACGCGGTTTCGATGCCGCTTCGCTGCAGCGGATCGACCAGGCGATCGCAACGGCCTTCGACATACGCTTCGTCTTCACGCGCTACACGCTCGGCGACGCCTTCTGCCGCGACGTGCTCGGCCTCGACGAGGAAACGCTCGCCGACCCCAGGCTCGATATCCTCGCGCACCTCGGCTTCACCCGCGCCGACATCGCCGCCGCCAACGTCCATGCCTGCGGGACGATGAGTGTCGAGCGTGCGCCCGACCTTCGCAGTGAACATCTCGCGGTGTTCGATTGTGCGAATCCCTGTGGACGAGATGGCACGCGCTGCTTGTCTG
>CAYRBQ010000805.1:0-1966 GCA_964422305.1 uncultured Reyranella sp.
CGACGCCACGATCACCGTGACGTCGGTCGACATCAGCCCCGACCTGCGCAACGCCACCGCCTACGTGATGCCGCTGGGCGGCGCGGACAAGGAGCGGCTGCTGGGGGCGCTGAAGCGCGCTGCGCCCTGGTTCCGCGGCCGGGTCAGCGAGAAGGCGGGCCTGCGCAGCGCGCCGGAGATCCGCTTCGCCATCGACCAGACCTTCGACGAGGCCGACAAGATCGGCGCCCTGCTGCGCCGTCCCGACGTCGCGCGCGACATCAAGGACGATTGAGGTAGTACTCGTCGCGCGGGAAGAAGTCGGTGTTGGGCGACCTGGCCGGCACCGTCCTGCCGTCGTTCAGCACCTCGATCTTCTTGTCGGCGAACCACTTCGCGAGCTCGGCCTTGTCGACGCGCGCCTTGTCGAGATGCGCGGCCACGGCGGGATCGGCCAGCAGCGCCGCGATCTTCTCGCGGCTGTAGGGGATCGGCCGCTCGCTGCCCAGCATCGCCGGATGCACCATGGTGACGTAGGGGAAGACCGAGCGGAACGTCTCGACCGAGCGCTCGGTCGGCGCCCACTGCACGTAGATGCCGCCTGAGGCCAGCTTGCCCTTCACCTGCTCGAAGAATTCGCGGCTGTTCAGCAGGCCCGACAGCGCCGTCTTCGGCAGGATCGCGTCGGCCTCGATCACGTCGTAGCGGACCGGATCGAGCGCCAGCGAATGACGGCCGTCGGCCACCACGACCTCGAAGCGCTTGCCCGACAGCAGCGCATCGACGCCCGATGTGCCGCCTTGCCCCGTGTAGGTCTTCAGCGTCTCGATCACCGGCGCCACGATCTCGATCACCTTCACCGTTTCGGTCGCGGGATTGAGGCCCGCCGAATAGGGCGTGCCGCCGGTGCCCGAGCCGATCACCAGCACGCGCTTGGGGGCTGCATGGGTCAGCGGCCCGATGGCGCCGAGATAGGCGTGCACGGTGTCGAAGGGCAGGCGGCTCTGCGTGTGGCCCTGGATGTAGAGCTTGCCGTCGGCGGCGTTCGCCATCCTGAGCACGCTGAGGCCGGTCTTGTCCTCGGCCACGATCGCCTTCTCGGTCGTGAGCCCGTGCAGGCGCCGCCAGAACGTCTCGCCGCCGGGGAAGAACAGCAGCCCGGCGACCAGCACGGCCGCGGGGATGTACGCCCAGCGCGTCGCGCGCGGCCCGGCGAACTGCAACGCCGCGAAGGCGAGGCCGATCGCCACCAGGATCTTCAAGGTGCCCGCGGTGCCCGCGATATCGAGCAGCAGCAGCCCGGCCACCAGGCTGCCCATGCTGTTGCCCACGATGTTGGCGAGCTGCACGAAGCCGACGCGGCTGCCCAGGCGATCGAGGTCGCGCTGCACGGCCTTCTGCACGACCGGGAAGGAGAAGCCCATGATGAACGAGGCCGGCAGCACCACGACCACGAGCAGCAGCGCGATCAGCGCGGGGCTGGCGGCATTGGGCCCCATGATGTCGTGGTCGACGAAGGTCGCGGGCAGCAGGCCCGCACCGATGCCGAGATAGACGAACCAGGCGCCCGCCAGCGCCAGCGCCGTGGCGATGCCCTGCATCAGGAAGAAGAAGCGCCGCGGGTCGGCGATGCGATCGATCACCCGCGCGCCGACCAGCAGCCCCGCCGCGTCGCCCAGCAGGAACACCGTCAGCACCAGCGAGAAGCTGTAGCCGTTGGACTGCAGCAGCACGCCGATTAGCCGGTACCAGACGATCTGCAGCGCCACGATCAGGAAGCCCGAGATGAACACCAGCAGCGACCAGCGCAGCACGACTCCATCGGCAGTATCGACGGCCGCGACCTTCTTCGTGGGCTCGCCGTCCTTCATGTCGAGCCCGCGCGCCACCATCACGCCGCCGACCGCGACGACGAGATTGAGGAACGCGCCGACATAGACCGCCTTGTCGAAGCCCACCGTGCCGATCAGGAACCAGCCGCCGAAGA
>CAYRBQ010000806.1:0-1963 GCA_964422305.1 uncultured Reyranella sp.
GAACGTCTCGCGCACGGCGGCAACGGCCAGCGCCCGCGCCCGTTGCGCCGTCGCGGCGCGCTGCAGGCGCTGTTCGACGAACCGGTCGAGCGGCGTGGCGATCGGAATGCGCGCATCGGCAGGGTCGACGCGGCCGCCGGGGAATACGTAGCGGTTGGGCATGAAGGCCGACTTGGCGGCGCGGCAGCCCAGCAGCACCTCCGGCATCTTGCCCTTCTGGCGCACCAGGATCAGCGTCGCGGCATCGCGTGGCCGCATGTAGGGATATTTCTCTTCGATCTGCTCGACCGGACGCTCGCTGCCGGGTTTCAGGTCGCCGTGGACATAGCCTTTGTCGGTGCCGCGCACGACCGCGCCGGCGGGTATCGCTCTCTTGCTCATGTCTCGACGATAGACCTTCCGCCCTAGAACGACCAGCCGACGGGGGTGTCGGGGCGAAACACGGTGATGTCCTTGCCGCCGCCCGGCACTTCCACGCGATCCGGAACTTCCAGCGGCTTCGCGTGCAGGGTCACCTTCTCCTCGTTCGCCGGCAGGCCGTAGAAGCGCGGGCCGTTCAGCGAGGCGAAAGCCTCGAGACGGTCGAGCTTCCCCTCCTCCGCGAAGACCTGCGCGTAGACCTGCATCGCCACCGGCGCGTTGAACACGCCGGCGCATCCACAGGCACACTCCTTGGTATCGGTCGTGTGCGGCGCGGTGTCGGTGCCCAGGAAGAAGAGCCCGCCGTCGGAGGTGGCGGCCCTCCGCAGAGCGAGACGATGCTCCTCGCGCTTGGCGATGGGCAGACAATAAAGGTGCGGACGGATGCCGCCCTTGAAGATCGCATTGCGGTTGTAGCTCAGATGATGCGGCGTGATCGTGCCGCCCATCCGCTCGGGATGCGCCTCGACGAAGGCCACGCCCTCGCGCGTCGTGATGTGCTCCAGCACGACCTTGAGGCCCTGATGACGCTTCAGGAGCGGCAGCATCACCTTGTCGAGGAAAACGGCCTCGCGGTCGAAGATGTCGACGTCGGCGTCGGTGACCTCGCCGTGGACCAGGAGCGGCATGCCGGCCTTCTCCATGGCCTCCAGCCCTTTCGCGACGCGATCCATCGAGGTGACGCCGTGCGCGGAGTTGGTGGTGGCGTGCGCTGGGTACAGCTTGGCCGCGACCCAGACGCCTTCCTTCTTGCCGCGCGCCAGCTCGGCGGGATCGGCGCCGTCGGTCAGGTAGCAGGTCATCAGCGGCTCGAACCCGAGCTCCTTCGGCACCGCGGCGCGGATGCGATCGCGATAGGCCGCGGCCTCGGCCACTTTGGTCACCGGCGGGACCAGGTTCGGCATGATGATGGCGCGGGCGAACTGCCGGGCGGTGTGCACGGCACAGGCGGCGAGCATGACCCCGTCGCGCAGGTGGACGTGCCAGTCGTCGGGGCGGCGGATCGTGATCGTCGTGGGCGAAACCATTGCGTTTTCTACGCTTGCTCCGGGGCAGGCTCCAATGTTGATTGCGTGCATGAACAAGATGAACGACGCCATCGCCTTCGCCCAAGCGAGCGAATCCCACTGGCCGAAAAGCATGTACATGCCGGACGGCCAGTTCGTGATGACCTACGATTCCGGCGAGAAGGCCCCCGACAACGAGGTGCTGGGCCCGGTGACGCCGCGGGGCGGCCACGCCGGCATCGTCTTCCGGGGCAACAAGGAGCTCGCGGCCTGGGGCGACGTCGACCGCGCCGACATGACCTTCAGCGTGGCCAAGAGCTACCTCGCCCTGCTCGCCGGACTGGCGCTGGGCGACGGGCTTATCAAGAGCCTCGACGACAAGGCGGGCGACTACGCGCTCGATGACGGCTTCAAGAGCGACCAGAACAAGGACATCACCTGGCGTCATCTGCTGACCCAGACCAGTGAATGGTCCGGCACGGTGTTCGGCAAGGAGGACCGCATCGACCACAACCGCGTGGTCGGCCTGCAGGTCG
>CAYRBQ010000807.1:0-1959 GCA_964422305.1 uncultured Reyranella sp.
GGGCGCATCGCCGGCGTCGTCACCGATCAGGGCGAGATCGCGGCCGACATCGTCGTCTGCTGCGCGGGGCAATGGTCGCGCCGGCTCGCGCGCCAGGCCGGCGTCGCCGTGCCGCTCTATTCCTGCGAGCACATGTACATCGTCACCGAGAAGATGGAGAACGTGCCGCGCGACCTGCCGGTGATGCGCGATCCCGACGGCTATATCTACTTCAAGGAGGAAGTCGGCGGCCTGCTGATGGGCGGCTTCGAGCCCGAGGCCAAGCCGTGGGACAAGGACGTCATTCCCGACGATTTCGAATTCGGGATGCTGCCGGACGACTGGGACCAGTTCCAGATCCTGATGGACAACGCGTTGATCCGCGTGCCGTCGCTGGAGAAGACCGGCATCAAGACCTTCATGAACGGGCCTGAGTGCTTCACGCCCGACCTGAACTACATCATGGGCGAGGCGCCGCAGGTGAAGAATTTCTTCGTCGGCGCCGGCTTCAACTCCATGGGTATCGCGAGCTCGGGTGGCGCCGGCATGGCGCTCGCCGAATGGATCGTGGCCGGTGAGCCGACGCTCGACCTCTGGCCGGTCGATATCCGCCGCTTCGCCAACTTCCACGGCAACGACACCTGGCTGAAGGCGCGCGTCGCCGAGACGCTCGGCTTGCACTACAAGATGCCATGGCCGCAGCGCGAACAGGAGAGCGGCCGGCCGTTCCGCCGGTCGCCGCTCTACGACCGCTTGAAGGCGCGTGGCGCGTGGTTCGGCAACAAGATGGGCTGGGACCGGCCCAACTGGTTCGCCGGTGTCGGCAAGACGCCGGACATGCAATATGCCTGGGGCCGCGGCGCCTGGTTCGATGCCGTCGCTGCCGAACACAAGGCCACGCGAGAAACCGTGTCGGTGGTCGACGAGACCTCGTTCGGCAAGTTCCTGGTGCAGGGCCGCGATGCGGTGAAGGGCCTGCAGTTTCTCTGCGCCAACGACATCGACGTGGCCGTGGGCCGCTCGGTTTATACCGGCCTGCTGAACGAGCGGGGCACCTACGAGAGCGACCTGACGATCGCGCGTCTCTCGGCGACCAAGTTCATGGTCATCACCGGCTCCTCGCAGGTGACGCGCGACGCCGACTGGATCGGCCGCCACGTGCCGCCGGACCTGCACTTCACCCTGACCGACGTGACCGGCGCCTGGACGGTCCTGTCGGTGATGGGGCCGAACAGCCGCGATCTGCTGAAGGCCGTGAGCAAGGCCGATTTCTCCAACGAGGCCTTCCCGTTCGCGACCATCCGGGAGGTCGGCATCGGCTACGCGACGGTGCTGGCATCGCGTCGCACCTACATGGGCGAGCTGGGCTGGGAACTCTACGTGCCAGTCGAGTTTGCCGCCACAGTGTTCGACGTCCTGCACGAAGCCGGCGCCGCGTTCGGCCTGCGCGACGCGGGCTACTACGCGATCGAGGGTCTACGCATCGAGAAGGGCTATCGCGCCTGGGGCCGCGAGCTCACGCCCGACGACAACCCGATGCAGGCGGGCCTCTTCTGGGCGGTGAAGCCCGACAAGCCGGGCGGGTTCATCGGCCAGAAGGCGCTGCTCGAGGCGCGCGCCAAGCCGCTCACCCGGCGCATGGTCTCGATCGTGCTGGCCGACAGGGAGCCGCTGCTGTGGGGCGGCGAGGCGCTGCTGCGCGACGGCAGGCCGGTCGGCGATCTCACCTCGGCGGCCTACGGCCATTCGGTCGGCGCGTCGGTCGGGCTGGGCTACGTGAAGCGCGCGGACGGGGCGGCGATCGACGCGGCCTGGCTCGAGGCCGGCCGCTTCGAGGTCGATCTCGCCGGCACGCGACTCGAGGCCAAGGTGTCGCTGAAGGCGCCCTACGATCCGAGCGGGGCCCGAATCAAGGGCTGATCGACCGTCTTGAGGCGGCTGTCGGCAAGCTCGCCGGCGGCCTCGAGGATCGGGTAGGCC
>CAYRBQ010000808.1:0-1958 GCA_964422305.1 uncultured Reyranella sp.
AAGCGGATGATGTCCTTGCCGACCATGTGCAGGTCGGCCGGCCAGTACTTCCACAGCGCGTTGTTCGTGTCGGGGTAGCCGCACTCGGTGATGTAGTTGGTGAGCGCGTCCAGCCACACGTACATGATGTGCTTGGGATCGCCCGGCACCGGCACGCCCCACGAGAAGCTGGTGCGCGACACCGAGAGGTCCTGCAGGCCGCCCTTTACGAAGCTCAGGATCTCGTTGCGCCGACTGTCCGGTCCGATGAAGCGCGGGTTCTTCTCGTAGAACTCGAGCAGTCGGTCGGTCCAGGCCGAGAGCTTGAAGAAGTACGACGGTTCCTCGACCCACTCGACCTCGGCGCCGGTCGACGTCGCGCGGCGCTTGCCGTCCTGGCCGACCTCGGTCTCGCCCTCGACGAAATAAGTCTCGTCGCGCACCGAGTACCAGCCGGCATAGGCGCCGAGATAGATGTCGCCGGCCGCGACCAGCTTCTCCCACAGCGCCTGGCAGGCGGCGTAGTGCCGCTTCTCCGTCGTGCGGATGAAGTTGTCGGGCGTGTATTCCATGACACCCAGCAAGTCGCGGAACGACTGGCTCACCTTGTCGGTGAAGGCCTGCGGCGCCATGTCCGCCGCCGCCGCGGCCTTCTCGATCTTCTGACCGTGCTCGTCGGTGCCGGTGAGGAAATGGACGTCGCGGCCATCCAGCCGCATGAAGCGCGCGAGGACATCGCAGGCAAGGCTGGTGTACGCGTGCCCGATATGGGGCACGTCGTTGACGTAATAGATCGGCGTGGTGACGTAGTAAGTGCTGCCCGACATGTGACTGAACTCCGAACTGCCGCCCCTTCCCGGGGCACGAGACTCGAACGCGTTCAGCCCCGCATTCGCTCGCAGGGCAGAGAGTCTCTGAGGTCGGACCGGGACAACATGGGCGCCCTTTTCTCACGCCTCCCCGGCCTTATCAAGGCAGTCAACGCATGGCCGATTGGAGGGCGAAGAAGCTGCCCATGACGGTCTGCTTGCGGTCGAGGTTGACCGCATCGGCCCTGTTGAACAGCTCGGCGACCTTGTCGGAGGCCTCCAGCCAGCGGTCGAGGCTGGCCCCGGTCAGCAGCCGCGTCCGGAGGCCGCTTTCGACCGGCACGACGGGTGCAGCTTCCGCCGAAAGGGCGGCCTGCCGCGCCAGGCCCTTCAGCCATCCGTCGAACAGGTAGTTGAGCGAGCGCCAGTCGGCGTTGGCCTCCTCGCCGCGCTTGGCGAAGCGCTCGGCGAAGCCGTGCAGCCGCGGCATGTCGAGGTCGGGCAGGGTCGCCAGCACCTCGACCATCTCGCGGTAGAGATCGAGGCTGCCGGCACTGGAGAGCTCGAGTGCGCGGCCGATGCTGCCTTCGGCGAGGCGCGCCAGCGCCTGCCTCTCCTCCGGCTTGGCATCGGGCGCGTACTCGCCGAGCAGCTTCACCACCGTTTCATCGTCGAGCGGCTTCAGCGCGAGCCTTCGGCAGCGCGATCGGATGGTCGGCAGCAGCCGACCCGGCGCATGCGCCACGATCAGCAGCACGGCATTGGGCGGCGGCTCCTCGAGGATCTTCAGCACCGCGTTGGCGCTGTTGCGGTTCATCTCGTCGGCCGAGTCGACGATCGCGACTCTCGACGCGCCCATCGCCGGCGTCATGTGCATGAACCCGCCGAGATCGCGCACGTCGTCGACGGAGATCTCCGCCCGCATGCGACCGGTGTCGGTGTTGAGGGTACGGCGAAGGTGGAAGAGATCGGGATGCGAGCGCGCGTCGATCAGAGAGCGGCCCGGCGCATCGGCCGCGACCTCGAGTCCTTCGGGCGCGTCACCGAACAGGCCACCGCCCTTCCCACCGCAGAGCAGATAGCGTGCGAACCGCCACGCGAGCGTCGCCTTGCCGATGCCGCGTGGTCCGGTGATCAGCCAGGCATGGTGCAGCCGGCCGCTCTGGCTCG
>CAYRBQ010000809.1:0-1954 GCA_964422305.1 uncultured Reyranella sp.
CGGCGACCTACGCGGTGTTCTGGTCGATCCTGCTTGCGATCGCCGTGAGCTACCTTCGGGCCGACACCGCGCTCTGGCCGGGCCGATTGTTCCGTGCGCTCGCCGACGGTTCGATCCAGGCGCTGGGTGTGGCCGCCACTTGTGCCTGCGCCGGCATCATCGTCGGGGTGATCACCAAGACCGGACTCGCGCTCAAGTTCTCGTCGATCGTCATCGATCTGGCCGGCGGCTCAGTCTTCTGGACGGCGCTCTACACGGCCCTGATCGTCTGGGTCGTCGGCCTCGCCGTTCCGGTGACGGCCTCCTACATCATGTGCGCTGTGATCGCCGCACCGGCGCTCATCAAGCTCGGCATTCCTGACTACGCGGCACACATGTTCATCTTCTACTACGCCGTGCTTTCGGAGGTGTCGCCGCCGACCGCGTTGGCACCTTTCGCGGCCGCGACGCTTACGCGCGCGGATCCCTACGTCACTACGCTGCAGAGCTGGAAGTACGCGCTGCCGGCCTTCTTGGTGCCCTTCATTTTCGTGCTCGACCCGATTGGCATCGGGCTCCTGCTCGAGACGCCGAAGGGAATGTCCTGGGGCTGGATACCTTGGGTCACGCTCGGAGCAGGCGGCGGGATCGTCGCACTGGCGATCGCCGCACAGGGCCATCTCTGGCGCCCGGTCAGCATCGGCAACCGCGTGATCTGCGGGCTTGCCGGCATCGCCCTCACCTTCCCGGATATCATCGACGATTGGGTCGGAGGTTTGGTGGCGGCGCGGTTGATCGGCCTGGCGGTGCTCGCACTCGTCATCGGGTGCGAGTTCATGCGCTCTCGATCCGGGCCACGTCTCTCTACTGGAAGATGACCCGGGCCTCGCGTCCGAGCATCTGAGGGATCCCCTGAGGGTCGTCGGGTTTGATCTCGACTTCCACCAGGCGCACGTTCGTATCACCGAAGTCGGCCTCGGAGCGCTTGGTGCGCTTCACTGTCATCGGTGTGCGCACGATTGATCCGACGTGAATCGTGCGGCTGCCCTGGAACGTGAACTCGACCTTGCCTCCTGGCTTCAGGTTGCGCAGATGGAGTTCGTCGACGTCGGCGAAGATCCGAATCTGGTTCAGATCGACGATCTTGGCGATGCCTCGGCCTGAAACACGCTCGCCCTGGCGGGTGTAGATATCGACGACGACACCATCGAGCGGCGATCGCACCAGCGCCTGCTCGCGCTCCAGCTTCGCTTCGTCGAGCCTTGCGGTGTTGATGACGATGTCTGACTCGGTCTGTGCCAGGTCGGCCGCCAGAAGCTCCTTCTGGAACTTCAACTTGGCTTGCTCGCGTTCCAGTGTCTGCTGGGAGATCGTCGACTGAAGCTGCTTCTGGTCGGGAGGAAGGCTGGATCGCGAGAGTTCGAGGTCCTTGAGACGGCTCTCTTCCGAGGCGGACTTCACGGACACTTCCTGCTGCGCGATCTCGGCCTTCCGGTAACCCGAGATCATCGCCTCACGCTGCTGCCGGGCCTTGGCGATTGCCGCTTCCATCCGGCGCACCTCGACATCGGCGATTGCGTAATTGTTGAGAACCGCGATGACCTCGTCGCGCTTTACCAACTGCCCGGTCTTGATGCGGAGGTCGACGAGCACCGATCCGCCAACGCCCGGGTCGCCGGCAATAACCGCGGTGCCCGCCGGCGCGTCGGTATAGCCACGCGAAATCAGGGGGCCGCCAATCTCGGACTTATTTTGCGCGCTGCCGACCTGCCGGTCGGGCAATCCGAGCACGATCGTCGTGGCAATTGCCGCCACAGCGAGCGCCCCAGCCCCCAGCCACGCAAATTTCCTGTTCTGCGCCATCCCAGTTCGCTTTCCACACCCTGCGAGAAAGCGCCCGCTTTCCTCTGAGGTCAAGGGAGCGCTGGTGCTGCCGGACAGGATTGAACTGTCGACCTCCCCCTTACCAAGGGGG
>CAYRBQ010000810.1:0-1954 GCA_964422305.1 uncultured Reyranella sp.
GATCCGCCGCACGCTCTTGTCGACTGGGCAGATCGCGCCGGTGGGCGACGTTTCGGTGAGGCCGTAGCCCTCGTTGAGCGTGGCACCCGTCAGCTTCTCGAAGCTCTGCTGCACCTCGACGGGCAGCGGCGCGCCGCCCGACATGCAGATCTTAAGCGACTTCAGGTCGAGGCCCTGCGCCTTGGGGTGCTTGTTGATCGCGGTGTAGAGCGTCGGCACGCCCGGCAGGAACGTCGGCTTCTTCTTCGCGAGATCGTTGACGATCATGTCGATGTCGGGCCGCGGGTAGAGGATGAGCTGGTTGCCGTTGCGCACCGCGCCCAGCATGATTCCCGACAGCGCATAGATGTGGAACAGCGGCAGCACGCACACGACCTTCTCGGTGCCGGGCGTGGTGTAGGGCGTGGTCCAGGCCTGCCCCTGCGCCATTGCCGACATGATGCAGCCGTGTGTCAGCATCGCGGCCTTCGGCAGGCCGGTGGTGCCGCCGGTGTATTGCAGCAGCGCGACCTCGTCCCAGAGGTTCTCGCTCGCCGGCTTGTGCTTGGTGTAGTTGCCGTCATTGGCCAGCAGGTCCTTGAACGACATGTGCCAGTCGTCCCGCGGCCACTGCGAAATCTCCTTCTTCTTGGCCAGCGGATAGAGCCAGTTCTTGGGCCACGGCAGGTAGTCGGCGATCGAGCCCACGATCAGCTTCTTGAGCCGCGTCTTGCCGCGCATCGCGGCCATCTTCGGATAGAGCGCCGTGACGTCGAGCGTCACCAGGATGTCGGTCTCGCTGTCGCCGATCTTGAACTCCAGCTCGCGCGCGGCATCGAGCGGGGAGTAGTTCACGACCCGGCCGCCGGCCTTCAGCACGCCGAAGAAGGCGATCAGGTAGTGCGGCGTGTTCGGCAGATAAAGGCCGACATTGACGCCGGGCTTCACGCCCAGCTTCTGGAAACCGGCTGCCGCCTTGTCGGACGCTTCCTTGTAGTCCCGGAAGGTCATCACCTTGTCGAGGAAGTCGGTAAAGGGCCGGTCGCCGAACTGCGCGCAGCTCTCGTCGAAGATCTCATGGATGGTCTTCTTCGGAACCTCGAGCTCCCACTTCACGCCGGGTGGATAGCTCTTTTCCCAAGGGTAGTTGGCCATTTGTCGTGTTCCTCCCTGCATCGACTATGCGAGGGCGGCCGCGACAGGGTCAAGGCGTCGGCGGCACTCGATACTCGTAGGAGTAGACCGTGCGAAAGCCCTGCACCTCGTAGAGGGGCCTCGCCGCCGCATTGGTCGACACGACCTGCAAGTAGGCGAAGCGCGCCCCCCGGCCCCAGGCCCAGGCGTACAGGCTCTCGGTGACCCGCCGCGCCAGTCCCTGCCGCCGCGCCTCCGGCATCACCAGCACGTCGAACAGGCCCATATAGTCGCCCTCGACCGCACCGATCGCCATGGCCATCGGCCGGCCGTCCTTCTCGACGAAGGCGAAGCCTGCGGGCTGGGCGATGGCCGCCAGCATCTGCTCCATGGTCGCGCGGTGTTCGGGCCGGACTGGGCTATGGATGCAGAAGGCCTCGATCCAGGCCGGAGTGGGGGCGGGGTGGATCGCGACCGCCGGATCGGCCCGGAAGCCCTCGTTCAGGGGGCAGCGCTGCATCAGGCTGCGCTCGATGGCCCGGTAACCTCGGGCCGCCAGCAGCCCGTCCATGGCGGGCGGGGCGAGCGGGCTCAGGCGCCAGACCGGCGGCAGGCCGCGCTCCCGGTGGGGCGCCTCCAAGGCTTCGATTGCGGTCGAAGCGTTAGGTCCCAAGGCATTGATTGAATTGGCTCTTTTCGTGTAGCCGCCCGAGAAGCGCAGGCGCCAGCCGCCGAGGTCCAAGGTCTCCAGGGCGGGCCAGCCGCCGAAGGCCAGCTCCTCGAGCTGACGGACTTCATCCAGTTTCTGAAGTGATGACATTGGGCAGAGTCTGTGATAAAT
>CAYRBQ010000811.1:0-1951 GCA_964422305.1 uncultured Reyranella sp.
GACGAACAGATGGAAATCGATGTCGGCCTCGATGACCGAGGGCACGTAGCCGCTGGCCACGGCGCGGCGGCCGACCTCGAGGAGCTGGCGGCCGCGCTGGACGAGGTGCGGCGTGTAGTTGGCGGCGGCGAGGCGGGCGGCGGCGCCGTCGAGGGCCGCGCGCACGACATAGAGGTTGCGGGCCTGCTGGACGTCGAGCGGGGCCACGCAGACACCCTTGCGGCCGGCGTCGATCAGGAAGCCCTCGCGGCGCAGCAGCATCATGGCCTGCAGGACCGGCTGGCGGGATACACCGAACTTCTGGGCCAGCTCCTCTTGGGTGATCCTGGCGCCCGATTTCAGCTCGCCGGAGCAGATCGCCTCGAGGACGGAATCGTGGATACGCTCGGAAAGATCGGGTTCGGAAAGTAGTGGCCGCATATTCTGTATACAGAACACAGAGCCCGCGGAGTCAACCGCTCAGCGAACTTTCAGGCCTTTGCCTGCGAGAACCGGCAGGGCACGGTTCGGATAGTCGGTGATCAGCCCGTCGACGCCCAGGTCGACCAGCCGGGCCATCTCGGCCGGCGCGTTCACGGTCCAGGGCACGACCTTGAGCCCCAGCGCCCGGGCCTCCTTCACGTTCTCGGCGGTGACGTTCCGCCAGAACGGCGACCAGGTCGCGCAGCCGGCGGCCTTGGCCAGCCGAGGCACCGAGCCGCCGTGCGCCGCAAGGTTGAGCCCGCCCAGCCAGGGCGAGGGCCGGCCGCTCGCGCGCTGGACCGTGTCGAAGTTGTTGCTCTCGATCGAGAGGCAGCCGGTGGCGATCTCCGGCGCCAGCCGCTTCACCTCGAGGATGCTCCGCCAGTCGAAGGACTGGACGGTGCTGCGCGAGGCGGCATTGGCCTTGCGGATCGCCTCGACGGTGAGGCGCGCGAACGACGCCGGATCGATCGTGAGGTCGGGCTTGTTGGGATCGGTCTTGATCTCGATGTTGAAGCGCACCGTCGGCCCCGCCATGGCGAAGAACGCCGCGGGTGTGGGAAAGCGCTGGCCGTCGACCGGCTTCTGCTCCGGCCATTGCTGGCCGTACTTGCTCGCGGGGTTGACCCGGCCGATGTCGTAGCGCGCGAGGTCTGCGAGCGTCACCGTACGGATCACGGGCCCCGCCGTCGCGAGCCACTGCCCGTCCGGCCCGCGCGTCAGGTCGGGATTGAGCAGAGGATCGTGGCTGATCACGAGCTGGTTGTCGCGCGTCACCGCAAGATCCGTCTCGAGCGTCGAGACGCCGAGATCGAGTGCCACCTTGAAGCCGGCCAGCGTGTTCTCGGGCGCGAGGCCCCGCGCGCCGCGATGGCCCTGCAGGTCGAAGGCGGCGGCGAGGCTAGTCCCGGCCGCCCAGATTGCGCAGGCGAGCGATGCGATCCTGGATATCGGGATGCGTGGCGAGAAGGGCCGGAGTCTTGCTGGTGAATTCATGGATCGGATTGACGATGAAGAGATGCTGCGTGGCACGGCTCACGCCGGGGAAGGGTGCCGCCTTTTCGCCGAGCTTGCCAAGCGCAGAGATGAGGCCATTGGGATTGCGCGTGAACTGCACCGACGTGGCATCGGCGAGGTATTCGCGCTGCCGCGACACCGCCATCTGCACAGCCTTGGCCGCGAGCGGCGCCAGGATCGCCACCACCAGCAGCACGATGATCAATAGGCCACCGCCCGAGCTGCCCTTGCTGTCGCTGCGGCGCTGCGTCGAGCCCCAGTTGAGGGTGCGCAGGCTCATGTCGCAGACCAGCGCGATCAGGCCGACGGTGACGCCGACCACGACCATGTAGCGCGTGTCGAGATTGGCGAGATGCGCCATCTCGTGCGCCACCACGCCCTGCAGCTCGTCGCGGCTGAGCGTGTTCAGCAGCCCGCGCGTCACCGCGATGGTGCCGCTGCCGACCTTGTTGCCGGTGGCGAAGGCGTTGAG
>CAYRBQ010000812.1:0-1942 GCA_964422305.1 uncultured Reyranella sp.
GCGCAGTTCCGCCCGGTCCGGCTGAACGCGGCGCCGCTCGCGGAGGTCGCGCACTGGATCGGCGACTACCGGCGCTTCTGGGAGGCGAGCTTCGATCGCCTGGAGGCCTATGTCGAAGAGATGCACCGCAAGGAGAAGGGCAATGTCCGCAAGCGCCGCCGCAAGTGAACCGGTCGCCGACCGCACGGTCGTCATCACGCGCACGTTCGATGCACCCGCGCGCCTCGTCTTCGAAGCGATGAGCAGGCCCGAACACGTCATCAAGTGGTTCGGCCCGGTCGGCTGGCCGCTCACCCTGTGCGAGATGGATTTCCGCGAGGGCGGCAGCTTCCGCTTCGCCATGACCGGTCCCAGCGGCGTGCAGAACATGCCGTTCGGCGGCACCTACCGCGAGATCGTGGCCAACCGGCGCATCGTCTACGACAACGGCTTCGAGATCGCGGGTGCGGGCCGCATGGTCGTGACGATCGACCTCGTCGAGACGGGCGGCAGGACCGAGCTGACGATGAGCACGCTGTTCGACACCGTCGCGATGTGCAGGGAGCATGTCGGCATGGGCTTCAACGTCGGCGTCAATTCCGGCTACGACCAGCTCGCCGACCTTCTCGCCACGATGCCGCGCGTCTAGTGCGGCTTCCGATCAAGTTGAACCGCAGGCGGTTCAACTTGATCGGAAACGCGTTGTTCGACGGGCCTCGATTATGGGCATAGTCCGTTCGGCTGATTCCAGCCGAACGGACTATGCTTTAGAGCGCGCCCTCGTGCTCGAGCAGCCACTTCTTGCGCGGCAGGCCGCCGCCGTAGCCGGTCAGCGTGCCGTTCGAGCCGATCACCCGGTGGCAGGGCACGACGATGCTGATCGGGTTCTGGCCGTTGGCGAGGCCGGCGGCGCGGATGGCGCGGGGCTTGCCGATCCTGGCGGCGAGCTCGGCGTAGCTGATCGTCGTGCCGCGCCGGATCTTGCGTAGCGCCTGCCAGACACTCTTCTGGAACGGCGTGCCGGTGGTCGCGACCGGCAGCCGGTCGATGGCCGCGATATCGCCCTTGAAGTAGGCGCGCATCGCCGCCGTGAGCCCGCCGGGATCGCGCGCCCGCTCGAACATCCAGGCGCCCTTGCCGCAGTAGCGGTCGAGCAGCAGGCGCATGCGCTTCTCGTGGTCGCTCCAGTCGATGGTGCGCAGGCGGCCGTTGCGGTCGGCCGCGATAAGCAATTCGCCGATCGGCGTCGAGAGACTGTCGATCAGCAGCTCGAGCTTCTCAGCCATGACGATTTGCCCCCTGGCCGGCCATCCGGAGATGCTGTGCGGCATAGGATTGCCAGGGCCGCCAGGCGGGCGGCGCTTTGGCGTCGTCGGCCACCACCGTCGCATCGCGCTCCCAGTCCCCCGGCGCCCGCAGGCCGGGCCGCTTGCGGATCAACGGCGCGAGCTTGGGATCGCGTGCGAGGTGGCTGCCGATGGTCGCGATGTCGGCGCCGAGGTCGAACACACGGCGGACGCGGGCGACGATGGCCGGCAGCGCCTTCACCGAGGGGAAGCGGATGGTCACCATCACCGAGTTGCGCTCGGGCAGGTGAGCGACGGCCACTGTGCCGTGCGTGCCGTCGAGCTCGATGCGGCGATGCCACACGCCGTCCTCGATCCATTCGGTGCGCGGTGCCGCGCGGGCGGCCAGCGCCGCCAGCATGCCCTGCCAATCGTAGGGTGGTCGGTAGGCCAGCCGCAGGGTGACGCCGTCGCGTGCCGAGTTGTCGGGCCCACTCTTGCGACGGAGCGCACTGGGCGGCCGGCCGAACAGATCGCGGAAGGTTTCATTGAAGCGCCTCACGCTGCCGAAGCCCGAGGCGAGCGCCACTTCGGCCATCGGGAGCTGCGTGTCATGGATGAGCTGCTTGGCGAACAGCACGCGGCGTGTCTGGGCGACGGCGATGGGCGAGGCGCCG